>CAYTFI010000010.1:0-9285 GCA_964437065.1 uncultured Zetaproteobacteria bacterium
CATTTCTTGGTTGATTGGTTTTTGGGGTCGTCGTAGCTTTATTTGAGGATGATTTCTTGTTGCTGCCAAACAACTTACACGTGCTGCGGTGGATAACGCCAACCTCACTCGGGAAATATAAAATTGGCCATTAGCAGGATTCGTTGCGGACAAAGGAACAAGTAAGGTCGCGGCAGCATTTATGAATAGTTCAGGCTAAATTCTCTCATAGATGAAAACTGCCAAGCAGAGATTGGGTGATCAGATGCCAGCCATCGACCAGTACGAACAGGACGATCTTCAGAGGCAGGGAAATCATTACCGGCGGCAGCATCATCATGCCCATGCTCATCAGCACGCTGGCCACCACCAAATCGAGAACGATGAACGGGATAAAGACAAGAAAGCCGATTTCAAACGCTGTGCGCAACTCGGAGATGACAAAAGAGGGAATCAGGATGTGCATCGGCATCTCTTCCGCACTGGCCGGCTTGTCCTTTCCCGCGGCGGCAAGGAACAGCAGCAGATCATCTTCACGCGTCTGCCTGAGCATGAATGCGCGCAGCGGCGCGATGCCCTTGTCAATGGCTACAGACTGATTGATTTCTTCATTCAGGTAGGGGGTGAGCGCTTCAGCATCAATTTTTTGCCATACAGGCATCATGATGAACATGGTCATAAACAGGGCCAGTCCGACCAGAATCTGGTTTGGCGGCGATTGTTGCGTGCCCATGGCCTGACGCAGAAAAGCAAAAACGACCAGAATGCGGGTAAAGGATGTCATCATCACCAGTATGGACGGAGCCAGCGTCAGCACAGTCAGCATGGCAATGATTTTCAGGCCGTTGAACCATGCATCCGGATCATTGCCTTCGCCAAGGCTGATTGAAAGCGTAGGGATGTCTGCGGCGTCAGCCAACCCCGGCGCTAGCGCTGCAATGACCGGAAGGAGGATCCACAGGAATCTTGCGATCATAATTCGCCAGGCGTTGTTTGGCGAACGACTTCCACACTGTCGGCCTGCTCCGCCAGGCTTAGCTCGGCGCGCAACTGTGTCAAACCTGCGGCGGAAACGCCGAGAAGATAGAGCCGACCGCGATGACGAATTTCGACAATGCTGTTCCTGTTGTCGATATAAAGCTTTCGCATCACTTTGAAGTCATGTTGCGCCAGACTGGTTTTCAGCTGGAAGCGCCGCATGCCCCAAACCATCAGGGCGAACAGGCCAAGCACCGCCGCCAGCGCAAGCGCCGATTGCAGCGCCATCGAAATCAAACTGCTGTCCATGCCGATCAGTAATTCGGGCCGACTATGACAGGCTGCTGATGCGGGTGCTGGCGGGAACGATTTCGGTGATGCGGACGCCCAGTTTGGCGCCGGTGGAAACAACCTCTCCTGTGGCAAATACGCTGCCGTTGGCAAGAATCTGGACTTCAGCATTGGCATCCTTATTCATCTCGATGACCATGCCACGGTTCATTCTTGCAATGGCGTGAAGAGGCATCCGGATGCGCCCCAGTTCCACGCTGATTTCCAGCGGAACATGCATAATGGCTTCGAGATTGGCTGTGTGAGAATCTGTATCGCGGGTTGCGGGGGCTTCTTCAGTCATGATTTGCTTCCTTTTATCTTGTCAATAATTTCGGCGGCCAGCATGCCATCCTGTTCGCCGGCATTGGCCTGAAACATCGGGGTGTTTTCAACCCATAGCGTACAGGGGGCGTTCTTGCGCACGTTCACCGGCAAAAAATCGCCGGGCTTTAAGGCCAGAAAGGCCTTGATATTGATCTGGCAGTCTGCCATTTCAAAGCGAATCAAAGCCGGCGTCTGTGACAACCTCTCCAGCATGCTCCTGCTCCATTCTTCATCCCGGTCGCCAAGCTCATCACTGACAGTTGTGCGTAATTTATCCAGAATCGGTTCCAGAATTGAGCGCGGATAATGCATGCCGATTCGCCCTTGCAAATCGTCGCTTATTTTGAGTTGGAAATGGCAGGAAAAGCACAGGTCTGAGGCGCCGGTCACGGCCAGAAACTGTGAATCGTTATCAATTTTGGACAGTGCAAAATCCATGACCTGAATGGGCTTCCACAAGACGCTTAGCGTGTCTCCTATTCTGGCGCCAATTCTTTGACAGAGTTTGAATTCAACCGGCGAAAGCGCCTGCGGGTCACCGGCGGCTTCGCCATCGCCGCCCAGCATGGCGTCAACGAAGGCGACGATCAGACAGGTGTCAAAGGTCACAAGCATGCGACCGAAATCCTCGACTTCATATACGAGATATACCTGGGGCGTTTCATGGCTGGTAATATCTTTATAAATGGATGATTCCATATTATTCAGTTGAATCTGAATATCATTATTAAACAGTTCGTTCCATTGCTCATCCAAAACCTCGACAAGGCGATCCTGCAGATTGATAAACATGGGATAGCGATCCGGCTTATCCTCCTCGGCGCTGTCAAACTGATAGGAATCAATATGTTCCGGCTGTATGATCGGAGGCAGCGAGGCGAACATGGCTTCAGCATGTTCCGATGGCGCGACCTGCGCCATCAACGCCTCAACCTCTTCAGGTGCAAGGATGGGTTCGCTCATTTTCTACTCTGCTCCGGCCTGGCGGCATGCATCGCTATTGAGAAACAAAGTCGGTAAAATAGACGTTTTTGATTGGCTTGCCGCCAACCCGTCGATTAAGGCGAATAATCAACTCTTCCTGCAAGGCGGAAGTGCCTTGCGGAGAACGGATATCGGAGAATTTTTTAGCGCGCAGGATTTTTCCGATCAGATCCCTGACCGGGTCGGCGTAGGCTGTAACTTTGGCTTTTGCATCTTCATTGCGCAATTCCAGCTTTATTGTTGCACGCAGGAAACGATCCCGATCCGTATCGGCCAGATTCACAGTGATATCATCGATTTCCATGATGACTGGCGGGGCATTCGTATCATCCTCGGCTTCAGGCAGCGCTGTTTGCTCTGCCAGCGCTGCATCGACAACAGGAGCGGCCGGTTGCTCCATGGAAACCAGTTTCCATGCTATGAAGCCGCCCACGGCCAGAACAAGCACCAGCAGCGCCAGATTAATAATCGGAAGCAATCCGCCTGATGACTTCTCCTTTACTTCTTTTCCATCGGTATCCGCCATGGGTCGTCTCCTTGCCCGTGTCAATATTTCCACGCCCGTCCAGAGCATCAATAATGCATGCAATAACGACGTTCCGCCTTGCCGTCACTGCTTGTATATCACAATCTCCACCCGCCGGTTCTTGCTGCGTCCGAATGGCGTGACTTCTGTTGAAATCGGTCGCGATGGCCCATAACCGGCCAATGACAATCGCGACGGCTTGACGCCTTCACTTTCAAGCATACGCAAGACTGATGCCGCTCTGGCCAATGAAAGCGTCCACGGGTCTGAATATTTGCTGTTCGTCAGGTTTGTTCTGCTGTTGGTGTGTCCCTCAACGCGTATTTTTCCCGGCATGGTGGCCAGCATTCTCCCAAGTTTTCTCAGGCTCTGCATGTGTTCAGGCTTAAGTTCCGCCTGTCCTTCATCAAAAATAACGGCGTCCGGAATTCTCAGATAAAGTTGATTCCTGATAATGATTCCCCTGACCTTATGCGCCAGTGTGCTGTTATGCAGAATGGCGCTGCTATTCTGACGCATGGCCAGCATCAGTTCACGCGGCGACACCAGCTTTTGCATTGCCAGAGGAGGCATAATCTGGATCTCTGTTCTCTGCCCGGCGCCGAGCACGGAAACGGCCTTGGTGAACGATGACGCGACATCCGTCAGGCCGGTCTTGTCCATGCTGGACATGGAGATCAGCATAATGAAGAAGGTCAACATCAGGCTGATCAGATCGGCAAATGTTGTCATCCATGACTCTGTATTCGGCTCGTAGGTTACAGCCGCCTTTTTTTTTTGCGCCATTAGAATGCCTTTCCGGGCCGCGCCGTCGCCGGACGTTGAGGCGTGCTTATATTACCCTTGCTTCGAGTGCCTTCCTCATCTGTAACAGGCCGAAATTTCAATGTAATATCTACCCGGCGGCTTAATTCAGGATGCCCCTGAACAGGTTGTTTGTCGCCCATGCCGGCGGCAATCATGCGTCCCCTGCTTACGCCGCGTTTGGTCAGGGCATGAAACACGCTCATCGCCCGTGCAGCAGAAAGCTCCCAGTTGGACGGATAAATTGATCCTTGCGGGGGGCTGGCATCTGTGTGGCCGGCTATGTTCACCTCGATGACCGCCGGCTGCTGAAGGATAATGGCCAGTCTGTCCAGATAGATCAGCGCCTGTGGCGAAAGATCGACATGACCGGGCGCAAAAACAATGTTTCCGGCAAGGCGGATGCGAACTGAATCTTTGGCAAGCGGAATAACCTGCATGGCATTTTTTCCGCCCAGTTCTTCTGCAATTTTCGTCAATTTTTTGGCGGTTCGCTTGGGGGCGGCGGCGCCATCGACAATATCGCGCGCCGGCATGGCTGGCCCTTCGCCCTTAGCCACATTGGCGCCGAACGGCATGGGATTGAATGTTCCGGCCAGAGAACCCATCGCGGCCATGCGCTTCTCATCGACAATGACGGCAAATGTGGTTAGCAGGATAAAAAATGCCAGCATTTGCATCATCAGTTCAAGAAACAGCGAGGCGCCCGGATCTTTTGGAAAGGGAAGCGGCTTGGGCTTTTTTTCACGTTTAGCCATTTTGATTGCTCGCCCGGGTCGATGATTCAGTCAAATGAGGATACGCGTTCTTTGGGCGGCAGGTAGCCGAGCAGCTTCTGTTCCATAATGCGGGGGTTTTCACCCGCCACCAGTGATTGAACGCCGACCAGAATGATTTCGCGAATAAGCAATTCTTCCTTGCTGCGCATTTTCAATTTTCCTGCCATGGGAAGAAAAATAATGTTGGCCATCAAGGCGCCATAAAACGTTGTGAGCAACGCGATTGACATCGAAGGGCCGATAGAGGACGGATCGGACATGTTCTGAAGCATAAGAACAAGACCGACAAGGGTTCCGATCATGCCCATGGAAGGCGCGTATGTGCCCAGGGCCGTGAACATGTCGGCGCCTGAAGAATGGCGCTCGGCAATTTTATCCATTTCCATATAAAGAATTTCTTCAATGGCGGATGGCTCCTGCCCGTCGATAGCCATTTGCAGGCCCTTGGACAAAAAATCGTTGTCAATGTTCTCTACTTCGCTTTCCAGCGCCAGAATGCCGTCTTTGCGCACAGTTTGCGCCAGTTCAACGAGCTTGGAGATAATATCAACCCCGGAGTCTACTTTGTACATGAAGGTTTTAAGCAGAATGCCGATGGTGCTCAATGCGGTTGAAAGCGGATGCCCGACAAGGAGCACCCCGACCGTGCCGCCAATGACAATCAGCATGGACGGCGGATCAATAAAGCTGTTAATGCCGCCGCCAATGGCAAAGAGCACCAGCCCGAATGCACTTACCACGCCGATTACTGTTGCAATATCCACGGAAACCTCCCGGAAATGTATGTATTTATTCAGCCACGTGGAGGGGCTATTCGGGAGTAAGCAAGAAGCGTGCTAGTTTTGAACGAGGGGGTGAGGCGTCGCGTCCGCCTCACCCATTACTCGCCTCTACCGCTTGACCTGCATCAGCGAAGAGAGCATCTGGTCGGTGGTTAGAATGGTTTTTGAATTGGCTTCATAACCACGCTGAACAACAATAAGTTTTACGAATTCAGCGGCCAGATCAACATTGGATTGCTCCAGACCAAAAGGCGTGATGCTTCCCAGACCGCCATTGCCGGGCAGCCCCATGACGGGAGTGCCTGAAGAATTGGTTCCCTTCATCAGGTTGTTGCCGATGTGGTTCAATGCGGCGTCATTGGGGAAGCGGGCCAGCGCGACCTGAAACAGACCCCGGCGTTGACCATTGGTAAATACGCCAAATATTTTTCCGGTTGAATCGGTTTCAAGCTTGTCCAGGAATCCGGCGGAGAATCCATCCCGGGTCATCTGGCGAGTGGCGAAACTGCCGGCCATTTGCACAGTGCCGTCCAGACCGCTGCCTGTAAGCGAGACTCCCACCGTCGTCGGACCCTGCACGTCAGTAGTTACGGCGTTGCCAAAGTTAAAGCCGATCGTACTGGTAGTTGCTCCGTCCCATGGAAAATTAACGGTTGCGGCGTTAAGCGTTTCAACATTCAACGCGCCATTCGAATTATAGGCGAGCGTGCCCCGCGCGCCGATAAAGTCCGTTCCGACCGTGCCCGCTGCGCCTGTAGCTGCTGTAGTGGATCCAAATGCGTCTGCTGTCCCCGCTGTAATCCGGGTGCCATCAACGCCGGCATACCAGTTCCAGTTATTGGCGGATGTCTTGACGTAATATATTGAGACAGGATGAGTCTTTCCCAGGGCGTCGAACAGGTTCACCTCTGATTTGAAGTTGAATGTAGATGGGGTGGAAGGGTCAAAATTTCCTTTTGCATCCGCCACTGAACCGCCAATGGCGGCAGCATTTGAATCCAGGGTCACGCCTACTGTAACCAGCGAGGTTGCCTGCGCCTGCGCCGCCAGATTGGAGAAAGCGATATCTTTAACGTTGCCCACTGTCTTTCCCGTGGTGTTGTCCAGGGCAAAGCCCTGGACAATATTACCCTGCCCATCAATAAGGTTGAAATCTTTATCCAGAATAAACGCTCCGGCGCGAGAGTAGGAAGTAGTGTTGCTGGCCGGGTCGCGCAGAGCGAACAGACCGGCGCCATTGATAGCCATATCTGTTGAGCTGGTGGTGTTCTGGATTGAGCCCTGCTGCTGATCGCGAGTGATTGAGCCAATGCGCACGCCATTGCCAACCTCATTGGCAATGTTTGAGCGCGTTACGCCCACCGTCTGGGCCAGCGTGTCGGCGAAATTTACGTTCTGGCTTTTAAACCCCAGAGAGTTGACGTTGGCAATGTTGTCACCGACAACGCGTACTGCCTCGCCAAATGAGGAAAGTCCGCTGGCGCCGATGAAAAGTGCATTATATATACCCATGATATTCTCCTTTGTGTTGCTGTTTTCAACCGTCTATTGACGGATCTCTGTAATATCCGATAGTGGCGCGGCAATGCCGTCCACCACCAGTTTCACGCCGTCAGACGTAAAGCGAACCGCATCGACAATGCCGGATCGCCGGATGCCGACCCCGACGTTTTCGCCCTGAGCATTTGTGGCGCTGATATCAATGCTATAGTCGCCTGCCGGGGCGCTTGCGCCAGAGTCGGTCAGGCCATCCCAGGTGATCAGATGAGTTCCTGCCGCCAGACTGCCCAGTTGCATGCTCCGAATCGGGACGCCCGTTTCATCGGCAATGCTCACGCGAAGCTGGGAAGCTGTTTCATCCAGCACGGCTGAGAAACTGCTTGGCCCGTTGCCTGCATAGTGAATGAGGTTTTGATTCACTGTGATGGAGTGGCCCAGATAAGAAGCTGATGATGTAGGCCGGGCGCTGCTGCTTCCACTTCCGGACTGGACGAGCTGTTCCAGCAACTTGTTGGTATTGGTCTGCTGTTCAACCATATTGAATTGAGCCAGTTGCGCGGACATTTGCGTTGGATCCCGAGGTTTCAGCGGATTCTGAAATTTCATTTGCGCCACCAGCAGCTTGAGAAAAATTTCCTTATCGCCCAAATCGTTTTTTTGCGCCCCGGGCGCAGATGGAGAGGTCGAATCCGTTACGGTTGGCGTCAGCATACTGTGCTCCTGCGATCCTATATGTGAATGCTCAGGCGGCCAGAGCCGCCGTCGATTCTCTGTTGCGAGGTTACGGGTGATCCGGAGTCTGAAAGCGAAACATGGTTGACGCTTGCAAAACCATTTGATTCCGGCCTTCCACGGGAGTCGAAAGGCGCGCCTTCCCTGCCTGAGCCCATGGAAAACCCGGAAAGATCAAGGCCCTGCTGAGCCAGGGCTGTTTTTAATGCCGGAAGTTGCTGTTCGATGGCGTGCCGCGTCGCGCCCTGATCCGCTATCAGGTGAATCTGTAACTGTTTGGCCGCATCGGTTTGAAGCGAAATTTGAATTTTTCCCAGATTGGCCGGTTCCAATTGAATTTCCAGTCTTGTTTTACCATTTTTTGCTGACCTGGCGATGTATTGCATGCTGTCAATAATATTCATGCCATGGTCTGTTTTTTGAGAAAGATAATTGTGAAACCCTGACCCTGATACGGCAACCGCTCCCTCCGTGCGGACATTTGACGTCATCAGAGAGAAGCCTTGAGTTCCATTGTCGGATGACTGATTGCCAGAATGACCGGATGAAGCGTCTGCTGAAGATTGCTGTTGCGCTGAAACCGGGCCTGCATCAGCACTTAAGCCGGTGACGGCCTGACCTGTCTGCTGCTGCGAGATTTGGAACGCCGTTGCTGTTCCCGCAGGCGAGTGAACAGCCGTTTGCGTTTGGCGGCCGATCATCGCAATCCTGATTTTGTCATCCTGATGAACCGCCTCGCGGTTTATGATATCAATGACTGCCCTGCTATGCGCCTTATCCTGATGGGCCAGCCCTGGCTCGGGCGTACGTGTTGCGGAAATGGCCGCAGCAGGCATGCCGGATACTTTTGCGCTCTGCTTTTCACCTTTCGAAGTCTGACTGTCGGCGGTCAGCAACCCGGGCATGTCTTGCAGATCATTTTGAGTTGCAGTTGTTTGCCTCGACAACTCCGTCATAACAGCCGCTTTACCCGCTTCTCCAGCCTGTCCGATATTGCCAACCTCAGGGTTAAGCGTCGGCTCTGCAAGTCGCCCTGCTTGTTGCCCCTTATCGGCAACAGTGGGTGCGTCGGCTGCTACCGGATGATTTTCGATAGGTGCGGCCTTACCCTGCTGTGCAGGCACGGCTTGCTGCAAGCTTGTGGAAGCAGTTATTGTTTCTTTATTTCCCGGCTTGCCGTCATTAGAGACATCGATCGCTGCATGCGCCTTTTTTTCCAGGGCATTATTTTCAAGTTTCGTTGTTGCGCCGGTATTCAGGGCTGCCGCAGCAACTACGCTTATAGCGCCTTCAGCCTCCATGGAAGCCTCAATTTTTCTTTCTGTCAAAAGGCTTTGTCCGTGACTTTCCGTCGCATGGAGCAGACCGGACGAAGCCAACCGATCGCCGACATTTTTATGATGCTCCGTCGCATGGAACAGGCCGTGAGAAACCAACCGCTCGCCGGCATTATTATGATTCTCCGTCGCATGGAGCAGACCGGGCGAAGCCAACCGCTCGCCGACATGCTTATGATTCTCCGTCGCATGGAGCAGACCGGGCGAAGCCAACCGCTCGCCGACAT
>CAYTFI010000010.1:9385-22966 GCA_964437065.1 uncultured Zetaproteobacteria bacterium
CGGGCGAAGCCAACCGCTCGCCGACATGCTTATGATTCTCCGTCGACTGGGGCAGACCGGGCGAAGCCAACCGCTCGCCGACATGCTTATGATTCTCCGTCGACTGGGGCAGGCCGGACGAAGCCAACCGCTCGCCGACATTTTTATGATGTTCCGTCGTAGGGAGCAGACCGGACGAAGCCAACACCCTGTCTGCGCCTTTATGATGGCCAATGCCGGAATGTAAAATTTCTTTTTTGCCACCGGCCTGAATATGCTTTTCAAATATAGCCAGCAATTTGGAAAACATGCCGCCATGGGACTTCGCGCCCTTTTTTTCCATTATGCCTGATAGGCCGGATGAGTGTATCTGTTCAATCATGCCATCCTGAGAGCATGATTGGGGCCATATGAAAACTTCAATTAAAACAGGTAGTTGGCTTATAACAACCGGGTTGTCCGGGAAATGTTTTCCTCCTCTTGCGGAAAAACTTTCCTCTGCCAGGAACAGACAACTGAGCCTGAAGCCGAGGCTTGCCGTTTCAGGTTGACCGGCCAGTATCCGATTTTCGGGTTTTGTGATAACTTTTTGCGCTATGCGCATGCCGCCAACTTTTCTTTTAACCTGGAGGTGAATTTTGAGTGTTCCAATAATAAATCATTGCGAGTGTAAAGGCAGGACGTTTGCCCAGTTAAAGGAGTTCGACAACTTTTATGCCGCCATGGGCGCAACGGGTTGCGGCGCCGAATGCGGAAACTGCATCCCTTTTATCAAACTGATGTTTGCCACCGGCGAGACTGAATTCAGGGCTGATGATCCGCGCCTGGATCAGTACAAGCCCGCCCCCGTTGAATATGATCCGAGCTTCTTTTGACCCGGTCGGCCGACTGCCCGGCAGTAGCTGGTGAGCTCGGCTCGCAGTAGCAGCCTTCTCATCACCTCAGCTGCTCTGGTGGTGGTGATTGCAGGCATGCAGGCTGCCAGTTCGCTGCTGGTGCCGTGCCTGCTGGCGGCATTTATTGCCATTCTCTGCTTGCCGCCGTTAAACTGGCTGACGCGCCACAATATCCCTGCCGCTGCCGCCATACTGTTGATCGCCATGGCTTTACTGCTGGCCGGCGGTTTGACAGCGGCGTTTGCAGGCGCATCGGTTGCCGATTTCTCGCGCAATTTGCCCGCCTATCAGGCCCGCCTGAACGACCAGACTGCGAGTTTTCTGGCATGGGCGGCCGAGTCCGGTCTGGATGTCAACTCGCAGTTATTGCGTGCGAGCCTCGACCCCTCTGCTGTCATGGGCATGGCCGGCAAGCTGCTTGCAGGCCTCGGCAATGCGCTTACCAACACCTTTCTGATTGTTCTGACAGTCATCTGCCTGCTTGTTGAAGCCATTGCCCTGCCCAACAAATGGGCCGCCATGGGCCAACATGCGCCTTCCACGACAGGCTTTGAGAGCTTTGTCAAAAGTGTAAACGCCTACATGGCCATCAAGGTTTGGGTCAGCCTCGCCACAGGCGCAATGATCAGCATCTGGTTAATTGCGCTTGATGTGGATTACCCGCTGCTCTGGGGGCTGCTCGCATTCCTGTTTAACTTCGTCCCCAATATCGGTTCTATTATCGCCGCCATTCCCGCCATATTACTGGCGCTGGTTCAGCTTGGCCCGCCAACGGCCATCGGCGTCGGCGTCGGTTATCTGGCGGTGAATCTAATCATTGGCCAGATTGTCGAACCCCGCTTTATGGGAAAAGGCGTCGGTTTGTCCACGCTCGTGGTATTCATTTCACTGATTTTCTGGGGCTGGGTGCTGGGCCCGGTCGGCATGTTGCTCTCCGTCCCGCTGACCATGGTTGTCAAGCTGGCTCTGGAGACCCGACAGGACACTTGCTGGATCGCCGTGCTGCTGGGGCCGGATATTGAGCCCGATCAAACCGGACGGCGGTGATGAGTAACGGAGCTTATCCGGGCTTTACAGCTTCTATGCAGGCGGAAACGACATAGGCTTCCACGCCGCGGCCCGGCGCCCAGTCACGAATAAAATCACGCGATTCATCCTTGGGCGTAATGCGGATTGCTTCAAAACCGGCCCCGGCCATGATGGCTTCCAGATCCTCAATCAGGGATGCCCCGGCCATGCATCCGGCATGCAGATACGGGTCATTTTTCATCTCTTCAGGCATATCTGCTGTCGCCACGACATCGGAAATCGCCAGCCGGCCGCCCGGCTTCAGGACTCTGAATGCATCAGCGAACACCTGCTCCTTGTGCGGCGATAAATTAATCACGCAATTGGAAATAATGATGTCAGCCGTGTTATCGGCCACCGGGATATGCTCAATTTCACCAAGCCTGAATTCAACATTGGCGAACAGCCCTTTCTCGGCATTCCTGCGCGCCTTGCTGAGCATCGCAGGCGTCATGTCAATGCCGATCACACGGCCAGTATCCCCCACCTCCCGGGCGGCAAGAAAAGCGTCAAAACCGCCGCCGCTGCCAAGATCAACTACCACCTCGCCCGGCTTGAGGCTGGCAATGGCGCGAGGATTGCCGCAACCCAGCCCCATGTCGGCGCCCTCGGGCGCATTGTTTAAATCCTCTTCAGAATAACCAAGCCGGGTGGAAATCAGCGTGTTGATCGCAACATCATCAGACACGCCGCAACAACTGGAGGCCTCGCCGCAACAACTGCCGTCGTTACTGGCCTCCGCCACCTCTGCATAACTTTCACGCACATGCTGGCGCACTGAATCCTTTTCATAACTCATGCTTTATTCTCCGACAGCTTTATAGTGTTTCAAGAATATCAATAATCTCCGCCGGCTCCATGCGTTGCGTATAATCAGCACTGACAAAGGCATGCTTAATCAGGCCGTCGCGGTTGATAATATAGGTTGCCGGCATGGGCAGCGTAAATGAGTCATCGCCGTTGACAGCCGGAATATCAAAGCCAAAACCGGCGTACGCCGGTCGCAAGGCTTCGGCCAATGTAAACACCAGCCCGTATCGAGCCGCCACGCTGTTGCCGAAATCACTTAACAGTGGAAAAGACAGGGCTGCGCTCTCTCGAGTAGATGCCCCTTTTTCGGGCAACTCCGGCGCAATGGCCAGCAAGCTTGCCCCCGTAGCTTCGATTTGGCTCAATGAACCCTGTAGCGCCCGAAGCTCCAGATTGCAATAGGGGCACCAGCCGCCTCGATAAAAACTAAGCACCACCGGGCCTTTGAGCAACTGCCCGGAAAGTGAAACAGAGGCCCCGTCGATATCCGGAAGCGTGAAGTCAGGAGCCCTCCGTCCAGCAAGCGCGGCCTGTTGGGAAATGCCGGAATCAACCAGTTTTTTAGTTGCATCCTGAATAAGCCCCATCACTTCGGGCGGAATTTGCGCAGCCATGACCTGCTGCATGGCTGCTATCTGTTTCGCCAGATCATCCGTCAAGTGCGCCCCCGCAACTTGAGCCCTGACCGGCCGTGCAACCGTAACAATGATCTTTCACTACGATCTTCAGGCCATGCATCCGGTCAATCATCAAATCGCTCAAATGCGTTCTCGGTCGCTCACCCACTATCAAAGGTAAATCCAGCATCTGATTGAAATCACAGTCATAAACATATCCCTGCCAGTCAACGCTGACGAGATTTCTGCACATCACCGTATCCAGGTTTCTCGGCTGGTAGGCCTCTTTCAGCAATTGCATATAAGAAGCGAACTCGCCCTTCGAAATCAGCCAGCTGCCGAATCGCTTGATCGGCATGTTGGTGATGGTGAACAACTGGTTAAACGCCAGGCCATAGCGTTCTCCCAACTGATCCTTGTAGGTCGCCTCCAGTTCATCCTGCGCCGGCGGCAACCATGCGCCGACCGGATTATAGACGAGATTCAAATGCAGGCCTGAGCCATCGCGTCCGTATCCCAGCGCATTCAGTCGCCTAAGCCCGGCAATGCTGGCCTCAAACACGCCCTTGCCACGCTGCGAATCCACATTGTCCTGTAAATAGCATGGCAATGAGGCCACGATATCAACTCCGTTATCAGCCAGAAATTCGGCCAGATGCTCGTAACCGGGCTCTTCGAGAATGGTCAGGTTACAGCGATCCATCACCTGCACGCCCATGGCTCTCGCCCTGGTCACCAGATGCCGGAAATGCGGGTTCATCTCTGGCGCGCCGCCGGTCAAATCAAGATTAACAGCTTTTGAGTGATGGAGAAAATCTACAACGGCGTTAACGGTTGCGTCATCCATGATTTCATGACGCCGCGGCCCGGCATTGACATGGCAGTGAATGCAGCTCTGATTGCACAAATGACCAAGATTAACCTGTAGCGTCTCAAGCTTGTCGCGCCGAATGGCGGGAAAATCACTTTTCTCAAGCAAAGGTAATGTTGCGTGCATATGAAAAATGGCTCCGGGTTATAAATTCTGTTGCTGGAAGTCGATTCAGGCCGCCCGAAATTACAGGCCTTCGCGCTCCAGTATCTCATGGCGGTCATTGTCCCTGAGCCACTGTATAAATATGGCTCTGCAATCTTCCTGCATGAGCGGGCCTTCACGGGTCAGATTCTTTTTGTTAAACCTTGTTTCAGCGCTCCAGGCAAATGGCGTGGCGCCGGAAACAACCCTGGGAATCTGGGCCTGCAACATAGCGGCGTCGCACAGCGGACATGGCCACAGCGTCGTATAAACCGTGCAGTCCGGCAGCATATGCCGCCCCAGAATCTTGCCCGCCCTTCGCATGACCAGGATTTCCGCATGAGCGGTTGCATCGCTATGTTCCAGTTCCTCATTGCCGCCGCGCGCTATAATTTTTCCATCATGAACCAGCACAGCGCCAACCGGGCATTCTCCCCTGTCTCGCGCCGCCTCGGCCTCCTTGTATGCCTCGGCCATAAATTCCATATCGTCCATTTACATCTCCCTGGCGCCATTGAAATGGCTTGCAACTCCCTTATTTTGATGTCATCACCCAAACTCCGTTCCATTCGACCGGAGGATTCTCTTTCAGCCACTGGCATCGATCAATATAAATTTGTACAAGCTTGTCCTGCGGATTATATTGCAGTGCAAGATTAAACGCCTCAATCGCCCTGTCCCAGTCTCCGTTCCTGTACTTTTGCACGCCGTCATTAAAGCTGTTCACCACATCCATCAAATTGGGGAACGAGGTCTCGGTGTGATAATCCAGCACCTCGTAAACACGAACAGGCTCGGTCTTTCCTTTCACAACGACCATATCAACATCGCGAATGCGATATGTGCCGCGCAGACGATTATACGTGTTCTCACTGATCAGAATGCTGGCCGCATACTGTTTGCAGGCGCTCTCCAGACGCGCCGCCAGATTCACGCCGTCGCCGATCAGCGTGTAATCCATGCGCTTGGGCGAACCGATATTGCCCGACACAATAACATCAGTATTGATGCCAATGCCGATGTGAACAGGCTTCTTGCCCGCCTTCGCCCGCTCAAGGTTCCAGATATTCAACTCAGTGATCATGGCAATGGCTACGCGCATGGCGCGATCCTCATCATCGCCATGGTCAATCGGCAGGCCGAAGGCGGCCATAATCGCATCGCCGATAAACTTGTCGAGCATGCCCTCTTCCTTGTGAATGCAATCCACCATAATGGTGAAATACTCATTGAGCAGGCTGACCGTGCCCTGCGCGCCCAACTCTTCGGTCAGGGTGGTAAAGCCGCGAATATCAGAAAACAGCACCGTCGCCACTGTGCTCTGGCCGCCAAGCGCATTTTCGCCATCGGCCAGCAGCTGATCGGCGATGGCGGGGTCCATATGTTTGGTCATGGTCGCCTTCATGCGCTTTTCAGTGCTGATATCTTCAATCATCAGCATGGTTCCCAGCTTTTGACTTTCCTGATTCCGCAGCGGCAACACAGTCAGATTCACCGACAGGGTTTCCGAGCCGAATGACAGTTCGGCATCCATGGTTATTTCACTGTTCTGGCTCTCCTCGACCAGCCTGATCTTGCTCATCACCCAGTCATTGGCGCCGCAGAAGAACACATCCGCCGGCTGATTGATCACCTGCCCGGGCTGAACATGAAAAATCCGCAAACCGGCCGCGTTGCAGGTGACTATTTTGCCGTTCTCATCCAGCGTAACGACGGCATTGGACATGCTTTCCAGCATGCTTTCGTTATAATTTTTTATATTCTGCACATCATCAAACAGCTTTGCATTCTCCAGCGCGATGGCAATTTGCGCAGTAAACGCCCTCAGCCTGTATTCATCCTCGGAGTTGAAAACACCGCCCGACTTGTTCAAAACCTGCGTCACGCCGATTACGCGTCCATTCTTGTTGACCACCGGCACGCACAGAATCGAGCGGGTGAAATAGCCGGTTTGCCGATCGAACGAGGGGTTGAATCTCAAGTCAGCATAGGCATAGGGGATGTTCATTGATTCACCCGATGTAAAAACAGTGCCGGCAATGCCAAGGTGGTTGGGGAAGCGAATCTGCTTGGCTTCCAGTCCCTGCCCCACCTGCGACCACAACTCGCCGGTCTTGTCATCATTCAGAAAAAGCGTGGAGCGATCGGCGTTAAGCATTCGCGTCGCCTCGCTCATCACGCGCTGAAGCAACACGCCCAGATCAAGCTCGGATGTCACATCGGCAACCAGATCAAGAAATTCCAGCTCCTTTTCATGCTTCTTTTTCGCCTGCTCAACGAGTTGCGCATTCTGTAGCGTAATCGCCGCCTGCGTCGTCATTGCTTCAAGCAGTGACATGTCCTTGCTGTCAAACTCGCCCTCAAGCTTGTTCAAAACCTGCGCCACGCCGACAATTTTCCCGTTCGACGTTTTGATTGGCGCACACAGAATATTCCCCGTCTCATAGCCTGTCAGCTCATCAATATGTCGATTAAATCGCTCGTCCGCATAGGCGTCATGCAGGATCACTCCTTCACCGGAAGTGAACACCTGGCCAGCAATGCCGCTGGTGTTGAGCAGCCGGACCTCCCGCCTGAGATCACCCTGCCCGACACGCAGAAAGAGTTCGCCGGTTTGCTCATCATTAAGAAATATGGAGCTGCGTTCCGCGCCGATCATGCGGCTGGTCATCTCAACCAGCGCCTCCAGCACCTCATCCATGGTTTCGATGTCGGCAATGGTTCGGGAAACATCCAGCAACATTTCAAGATGCTGGATTCTCCCCTTGTCCCCTTCCTCAAATGAAGCAGCGGACAAAGCCGTTGATCTATTGCTGTTGTCACCCATTGCCGTCCTCCAGTTCTTTCCTCAGTGCGCCAATAGTTGACTGCAACTGCTCAATTTCCCCGCTCGATTTCAACAGCGCCTGCTGTAACTGCTCGTGATGTTCCATGATCATGGCCTCCATCTCAGCACGCAAGCCGGTTATCGTTTGCTTGAGTTGCGTGATTTCAAGATTGGCTGCAAGCACGGCGCGCTGCACATGATCCTCGGTTTCACCCTTGATGATTTCCAGCTGATCGCGCAAGGCGGCAATGGTTTTCTTAAACTGGGCTATCTCTTTATGAGATTCAAAAACCGCCTGTTCCACGCAGTGTGTTTTTTCCGCATGCTCAATTTCAAGCTGCTCGCGCAGGGCGGTTACAAGCTCCTGCAACTGCCTGTTATCAGACAATAACTCATCATGCTCGCTCAAGCTGGCTGCTTCCATTTATCTTCCCCGGTTCGTTTCATGTTTACACATGTTGTTTGTTCTTTTTGGCGCATGGATTCTTCATGCTGTAAACAAAGTGCGTGGCGTAAAGGGAATTACGGGCGCCTAACATCCCTCCACTGCCCCCAACTCCTCCATCAACAGCTGTTGAGCATCCTTTTCATCGCTGTCTGCGGGCAGCCGCTCATAGCCGCCATGCGAACACAGCCGCCATGTATTGGCATTACAGGACAGGTATAATTCAAGCCCCTGCCTGAGCGCTTCCCCGGCCAGTTTCGGATTGCGCAGGGGAAAGCAGGTTTCCACCCTGTGCACAAGATTGCGAGTCATCCAGTCCGCGCTGGCGCCAAAAACTTCCGTTTCGCCGCCATTGTAAAAATAATAAACCCGCGTGTGCTCCAGAAAACGGCCCAGTACGGAACGAACCTGAATATTTTCCGATACGCCTTTAATGCCGGGTCGAAGACAGCAAATGCCGCGCACGACCAAATCGATGTGCACCCCTGCCTGCGAGGCGATATACAAGGCCCTGATAATCTCCGGCTCTTCAAGGCCGTTCATTTTCGCCTTGATGATTCCTTTGCCCCCCTGTCGGGCCAGATCAGCTTCGCGGTTGATGCGCATCAAAAGCCCGTCTTTAAGCGTGAATGGCCCGGAAAGCATCTCTTTCAACTCGGTCACCTTGCCCAAGCCGGTCAGCTGCTGAAACAGTTTATGTACATCCTCTCCCAGTTTGGGGTTGCAGCTGAGCAGGCCGAAATCGGTGTAGTAACGGCTTGTAATGGTATGGTAATTGCCTGTTCCAAGATGCACATAGCGATTGAGCCTTTTCCCCTCGCGCCGCACAATGAGCATCATCTTGCCATGCGTTTTATAGCCCACGACGCCATACACCACCTGAGCGCCCGCCGCCGATAACCGATCCGCCATGATAATGTTTTCCTGCTCGTTAAAGCGGGCGCGAAGCTCAATGACAGCGACAACTTCCTTGTTGGCCCGGGCGGCCCGAATCAGGGCGTCAACAATGGGCGAATCAGGCACAACCCTGTACATCGTCTGCTTGATAACCAGCACATTCGGATCCGCCGCCGCCTGATTGAGCAATTCCACCACGGGGTTAAAGCTCTGAAAGGGATGATGCAGCAATACATCCCCTTTCCTGACTTCCTTGAACATATCCAGGTCATCAACATGCAATTGCTTCGGCGCGCCCTGTTCAAAACCGCGAAACTTCAAATCAGGGCGATCCACCTCATCATAAATTCCGGCCATGCGGTGCAGATTCACCGGCCCGTCGACGCAGTACAAATCGCTTTCCAGCAACCCGAAGTGCTGCGTAAGAAAATTCGACAACTCAATCGGGCAGGTTGAAGACACTTCCAGCCGGACAGGCGCGCTGAAGCGGCGCTCCAGCAGTTCGCCGGCCACCGCCTTTTTCAGATCAACCACCTCCTCTTCATCGACAAACAACTCGTTGCTTCTGGTGAGGCGAAACTGATGACAGGCCTTCACTTTCATGCCGGGGAAAAAGTCGTCCACATAGGCATGGATGATTGAAGAGAGAAACACATAGCAATATTCGCAATTGGCGATCTCGGCAGGCATGCGAATCATGCGGGAAACTGAACGCGGGGCCTGGACAATGGCATATTTTGATTCCCGCCCGAAGGCGTCTTTCCCCTTAAGCGCAACAATAAAATTGAGCACCTTGTTGAGCGAGCGGGGAAACGGATGGGCCGGATCAAGCCCGATCGGCGTCAGCACCGGCAATAACTCGCGCCGGAAAAATTTTCTCACCCACTCCCTCTGGGCCGCATTCCATTCGCTCCGGCGCAGAAAACAGATGCCTGCAGCTTGCAGGTCAGGCAATAACGACCGGTTCAAAAACTGATATTGATCCGCGACAAACTGCGTCACGGTTTCACGAACGCGCGTCAGGATCTCAGAAGCGGTCAGGCCGTCAGGGCTGGTTCGGATCGATCCGAGCGCCATGCGCTGCTTTTGAAGCGCCACGCGCACCTCAAAAAATTCATCCATGTTCGTGCTGCTGATGCTAAGAAAGCGCAAACGCTCGAGCACGGGAAGGCCCGGATCGCAGGCCAGTTCAAACACGCGCCGGTTAAACTCAAGCATGCTCAGATCACGGTTCAGAAACAGGCTGCTATCATCCAGTTGCTCAACTTCGCATGATTCTTTTGCTTTCAACCCGTTACCTCGCCGACCTGCATGATTCGCACCGCATGAGCGCGCTATAGATGATGAAACCGTAAAAAGTCCGTCCATAGGCGCGATGATGACTTTCTACGCAGTCATCATAGTTGAAATTACAAATATTTCAACGCCCGCACAAGCGCTTGCAATCCGGGTGAGCCTAAACCTAACGCGCATGGATTTTTCCACCCCGCGATAAGCAAGTCTTGTGAAGCAATGGGTGTTGCTTCACAAGGCGCGATAGTCCAATCAATCACAGAGCGGGAAATTCCAGGCAAACACGTTGTTTGATTCATGTTAAAACCGCTCAGCCATGCACCCCTGACACCGCGCCGAAGATGGCTATCAGGCTCAATATCATAAGAATTTTCAGCATACGGTGAAGCACTTTGAACGTGGCGTCGGGATTGCGCGCCGCCTGTTCATGGATATTGCCTCGAAGCAATATCGGCTCGATAACAAAAAGCACCAGCGTAAAGAAGGCCCAGATCAATGTCATCAGATGCACCCACCAGAATGAGATGTCCTGATATCTGTCCCATGCATCCAGCCAATACAGCATGAAGAAGCCTGACAGGCCGGTAATCAGCGTGATAAATTTGGCCTGAAATTTGAACCGGCCCTCTATCGCGCCAAACAGGGCCAGCCTGTTTTCCGCTTCCGGCATGTTGCGCAGGGCGGGCAGCACGCTCATGGCGATGAAGGCGACGCCGCCTATCCACAGGACAACGCCTAAAACATGCAGCGCCCTCGCCATCACAAAAATATCTTCTCCGGCCATTTCATCCCCTTTTAGCGCCCAAGGCTTAAGCTCCGATATTTGCAATGTGGCCGATGGACGCCATATTGTCAATTTATCCCGGGTCCGGACAGCGGCATGCAGCGCATTCCATCCGCCATTCCGAAAGGATCAGCCGCAACGTGCTTTCTGCGGCAGATGATATATTATCCGATTTATGCAACGGGCCAGAGAAATTCTGAAGACAATATTCGGCTATGATGCATTTCGCCATCACCAGGCCGAAATTATTGACGCCCTGATCCATGGCCATGACGCGCTGACGCTGATGCCCACGGGCGGGGGGAAATCGATCTGCTATCAGATTCCATCATTGATCCGCCCAGGCGCCGGCATTGTCGTTTCGCCGCTGATCGCCCTGATGCAGGATCAGGTGGACGCCCTGAAGCAGTTGGGCATTAAAGCGGCCTTCCTCAATTCAACCCTGCATCCGGCCAATCAGCGAGAAGTGGAGCGGGCGCTGCTGGCCGGCAAGATTGATCTTTTGTATCTGGCCCCGGAGCGCCTGTTAAACGAGCGGATGTTAAGGCTGATTGAACAGTCCGAGATTGCCTTGTTCGCCATCGACGAGGCCCACTGCGTCTCCCAGTGGGGGCATGATTTCCGCAAGGAATACCAACAGTTATCGCTGTTACATGAACGCTTTCCTGAAGTGCCGAGAATCGCGCTAACGGCCACGGCGGATCGGCGTACGCGCAGCGAAATCATCAGCCAGCTCTCCCTGCGGCAGGCCAGAGTGTTTATCAACAGCTTCGACCGCCCCAACATTCACTACGCCATTTCCGAGGCGACCAACAGCCGCGATGGCCTGTGGCGCTTTATTGAGCAGAATCATGCCGGGGATGCCGGCATCGTCTATTGCCTGACGCGAAAAAATGTTGAAGCCACCGCCAAATGGCTAAGTGAAAAAGGGCGCGAATGTCTGCCCTATCACGCGGGTCTGGATCAGGCTGTTCGCAAGCGGCATCAGGAGCGTTTTCTGCGTGAAGACGGCCTGATCATCGTCGCCACCATCGCCTTTGGCATGGGCATCGACAAGCCGGATGTTCGCTTTGTCGCCCATCTCAACCTGCCCAAAAACATTGAGGCCTATTATCAGGAAACCGGCCGCGCCGGGCGCGACGGCCTGCCCGCTGACGCCTGGATGACGTACGGCCTAAAGGATGTGATCAATCTGCGCCTGTTTACACAGAACAGCGATGCCGGAGAGCAGTTCAAGCGCGTCATGTTGCACAAGACCGACGCCATGCTGGGCCTGTGCGAACTGACCACATGCAGGCGCCAGGCCATCCTGGCCTATTTCGATGAGGCCATGGCCGAGCCCTGCGGCAACTGCGATAACTGCGTCAACCCGCCGCAAACATGGGACGCCACCACTGCCGCCCGGAAGGCGCTGTCCTGCGTCTATCGCAGCCGCGAACGCTTCGGCGCGCAATACGTCATTGACATTCTCACCGGCAAGGATGACGAACGCATCAAAAGAAACGGCCACGATCAGCTCAGCACGTTCAACATCGGTCAGGAGCATTCATCTCCCGAGTGGCGCGGCATCTTCCGCCAGTTGATCGCCCACGGTTATCTGGCTGCCGACACGGAAGGCTACGGCGTGCTCAAGCTGACGCAAAAGGCCTGGCCGCTTCTCAAACGCGGCGAGGCGCCGCAAACCGTGATGTTGAGAAAGTTGCGCAAGGCATCGAAAGAGAAGGCAAAGAAAAAGAAAGCCGCCAGGGCCGTCATAGAGGAATTATCCCCTCGGGA
Source organism: uncultured Zetaproteobacteria bacterium (assembly GCA_964437065.1). Classification (GTDB taxonomy): domain Bacteria; phylum Pseudomonadota; class Zetaproteobacteria; order Mariprofundales; family Mariprofundaceae; genus Mariprofundus. Next base: position 21,793 of record CAYTFI010000010.1, read on the forward strand.
TCAGCTGATATTTGAAGCCTTGCGCCAACTCAGAAGCAGTCTGGCAACAGATGCGAACGTGCCGCCCTATGTCATTTTCCCGGACAAAACGCTCGCTGAAATGGCCGTCGTCAAGCCCGCCACGGAAGGCCAGATGCTGGACATTTCCGGCGTCGGCCAAACCAAACTGGCCCGCTATGGCAAGGTATTCCTCACCGAAATCATGCAGGCCCTCGTATAACTGATTATATTATAGCCAAATCAACCATCGCCTGCCCTGAATGCGGATTCAGAAAAAAAGAGATCATGCCGACCGATGCAGGCAGTAATTTTATGAATGCAAGAGATGTCACGCGCTGCCCAAACCCAAGCCGGGCGATTGCTGCGCATATTGCTGTCCATCAATTCAGGAAGCCTTCACTTGTTGATCATTTCTTCTGCGCCCCTGAATGCTCTGTGGTGAAATTATCGCAGATATTTGCCAACATCGTTAAAAATGCAATAATTGTTCATCTGAATCCGGGGAGTGCATTTATGCGCAATTTAAAATTTGATAAAGCTCAGCCGCTCAATAGATATGCTGATATGAATAATCACCCGATTTCAAATGATATACAGTTAGAAATCATTGAGTGTCTGGCAGCTATGGCCAGATTTGAATACCCATCGTTCAGATATGCAGAAACAAGAGAACAAATAGTTGGGCGTAACAAGAACAGGCAATGAAGAATCAATATTTCGGCGATATCAACGATTATCGAAAATATGGTTTGCTTCGCTCCATAACCGAAGCAAGCCATCTTCGCTTGCTTGTTGCATGGATGCTCACTCCAGACGATGGAAGCACTGACGGGAAATTTACCGCATACCTTGATAACCCTAAGCTGTGGGTAAAATACGATCCCGAGCTTTTTCACAAACTGCACGACATTCTTAATAATCAACAACAGAGGAAAGTAAGCTTAATAGAAAATACTGATCTTCTCCCAACAACTCAATATTATTCAGAGTATGTACCTGACCCCTCTTTAGAAAGAAATACTTGGTTTGGCTCCCTTGCTGAGCATGCAAAAAGGAATGAGCTTGTTTTTCTAGATCCAGATAATGGCATAGAAATAAAATCAAAGCCCTATGGCCACAGAAACTCTTCAAAATTTGTTTACTGGCGAGAAATTAAGACCCTTTGGAAATCTGG
>CAYTFI010000011.1:0-9233 GCA_964437065.1 uncultured Zetaproteobacteria bacterium
TCCGTCCGGCATGGCAGCGAGCAACTGTGCGGCAATATCAGGCCCGTCCGCCAGCAGCTGGCCGGCATCCTGCCAGTTAAACCCGTCCGGGCCTGAAATGACGCCGCGTTCGAAGAACTGCTTATCCTTCCAGCGAAAACAGCGCACTGGAAATGCATCGGGCAATTCATTGCTCATGACAATGATATTCTCGCATGCCTCAAGCCCGGCCAGGGAAAAAACCAGCTCAACTTCAAGCCCGCGTCGCTCAAACAGCCTGGCTTGCCTCCGGCGCAGCTGTGCGCTGCGTTCCACAGAAATGGTTCTGGCCGGAGGCTGCATGGAAAACTGTGCAATCAGGCTTAACACCGAAGCCAAAAGCCTGCCGCTGCCGCCCCCCTGCTCCAGCAGCGTCCAGTCGTCGGGCTCGCCCATCTGCCGCCATGCCGAAAAAATCAAATCGGAGAAGCCCAGAGATAACCACGGGCCCATATCTGCTGCGGTTACAAAATCGCCATCTTTGCCGAAAATTGCCTTTGATTCGTAATATCCCAGCCCCGGTTCATAAAGCGCCGCCTGCATAAAGGCATCAAAAGGCAAAATGCCGCCGGCAGCCTTTATTCGCTGTCTGATGATCTGCTCAAGGGATTGAGATGTGGACATGGTTGACGCTGTTACCCCCCCGCATTAACGTTTCGAACATCCTGAAAGGACAAAGAGGAAATTCGATGGCTTCTGATCTTATAATTCATGTTAGCGACGAAAGCTTTGATGCCGATGTATTGAAGGCGCCCGGCCCGGTCGTTGTTGATTTCTGGGCGCCGTGGTGCGGCCCCTGCAAACAAATCGCGCCGATTCTGGACGAAATAGCAGGCGAGAAGCAAGGCCATGTCACTATTGCCAAAATCAATATTGATGATAATCCCAATACGCCGGGGAAATATGGCGTTCGCGGCATCCCCACGCTGATGCTGTTTAACGACGGCAATGTTCAGGGCACCAAGGTGGGCGCAGTCAACAAGGCCAAACTGACTGAGTTCATCGATGAACATCTGGACTGACCCACAGCTCTGATCATGATTGGAAGGCAGGGTTTATCCCCTGCTTTTTTTAGCAGGCGGGCAACTACTCAGCGCACCACGCATGCGGAAGATCATGTTTTATCGTAACCTGCTGAATAGATGATCCTTACATGCGTATCAATCCAGGCGAGCCAGGAAAGACACGGGCTTCATCTTTCAGGGCTTTCCTTTGTATGATTCTTTCCTGACCGTCCGGGAAATCACCCCTTGAGTTGCTGTTGAATCAGCTGACTCAACTTCTCAATAGTAAAAGGCTTGTTGAGCACGATCTCCTGTTCCATGTCGGCCTGTAGCGCCCTGTCGTAGCCGGTTGAGAAGATAATTCTGGCCTGCGGGCTGATCCGCCGTATCTGCTGAGCGGCCTTGACGCCGCTCATCACCGGCATCACAATATCCAGAATCACCAGTTCGATCTCTTCCCTGTGCGCCTCAAACACCTCAACCGCCCGTTGTCCGTCGCCGGCCGTCAGCACCCGATATCCGAGTGACTCCAGCACCTCCCGACCGGTCTCGACAATGTGCTCCTGATCATCAACCAGCAGGATCAACTCACCGTTGCCTTCGGCTGCAATGCCTGCCTTCGGCTCCGGGTCAACATCTCTCTCTTCTTCCTCCAGCAAGGGAATATAGATGTGAAAGCGCGAGCCCTTGCCCTCAATGCTGTCCACCTCAACAAAACCGCCATGGGTTTTAACCGCGCCAAAGACCATCGCCAGTCCGAGGCCGGTTCCCTTGCCCTGCTCCTTGGTGGTGAAAAATGGCTCAAACAGGTGCTTAATCTGGTGTTGAGGAATGCCGCAGCCGTTATCTTCCACGCTCAAATGAGCATAATCGCCGGTGCTGAAAGAGGCCCGGCTTTTGACAAAGGCCTCATCGGCCCGAAATGCCTCAAGCCTGACGATGATACACGGATTTTCCACGCTCTCAAGCGCATCGCGGGCATTGCCAACCAGATTCAGCAGCACCTGATTCAATTGGGTGCCATCACCGCGTATCTGCAGCGCATCCGTGCAAATATCCTGATGCAGCGTGATATTCTCGGGCACAGATGGTTTTAAAAATTTGATGGTTTCCTTGATGAATGGCGTTAAGAGCAAGGGCTTCATGCTGACCCGATCCTTGCGGGCAAAGGTGAGCAGTTGCTGAATCATATCGGCGGCGCGGCGTGAAAGCTGTTCAACATTGGTCAGCTTCTGAATCACATCGGGGTTGTCCCGCGACATCTTTTTAGCCATATATAAATTGCCGACCATGCCGGCCAGCATATTGTTGAAATCATGTGCAATGCCGCCGACCAGGGTGCCAAGCGCCTCCATCTTCTGGGCCTGATGCAGTTGTTGCTCCAGCTCTTCATGCTCGCTCAGACTCTGTTGCACGCCGACAAAATGGCTGATTTCGCCCGACTCCTCAACAATAGGTGAAATGGTCAGCAGCGCCGGGTACAGGTTGCCATCTTTCTTTTTGTCGATAATCCGGCCCTGCCAGGCATTGCCACTGAGCAATACATCCCACATATGTTCATAAAAAGCCACATCATGCTCGCCGCTGTTGAGTATTCTTGGATTCTGGCCAAGCGCCTCGACTTCCGAATAACCGGTGATGCGGCTAAAGGCCGGATTGACATACTCGATAACGCCCTCTTTATCGGTAATCACAATCGATTCACTGGCCTGCTCAACCGAGGAGGAAAGCGTGCGGATTTTCGCCTCAGCCTTTTTTTGCCCGGTGACATCCCGAATAACAGATAGCACAGTTTGCTGACCCTCAAACATGATCAACGTAGAGGTGATTTCAACATCAAGCTGCCGCCCGCTCGGCGTTACCATCAGGATAGAGGCAACTCCGGGGCTTTTGTTCGTTCTAAGCATCCGTCTGGTACTTAATTTTGTGAAATTTCTGTAATCCGGATGCACGTAATCCAGTACGTTAACTTCCGGCACAGCCGCACACTCCGGCACTTCAAATAATTTTCTTGCAGCCGGATTGATATAAACAAGACGGAAATCACGGTGCACCACCAGCGCATTCACATCCGCCTCGACAAGGTTGCGCAGGCTTTCTTCACTGTTGTGGAGGGCATCTTCGGCCTTGTGCCGCTCGCTGACATCCAGAATCACGCAATGCGTTTGTTTGAAACATCCCTTCTCGTCATAGCCGATGCGGCCATCAATCTCAACCGGGAACTTATGCCCGTCTTTGGCCGCCATATCAAACGGCACGGCATGAACCACGCCTTTTGCCTTGAACTCTGGAAACCTTGCCCGGAACTTCTCAGCCGATTCCGGCGTCAAAAAATCACCAAACCATTTGCCGATGACCTCTTCACGCTCATAACCCAGCATCCGGCACAGCGATGGATTGGATTCAATAATACAGCCGTCCGCGCCCAGTGACTGGTAGCCCAGCGGTGAATTCTCATACAGCTCGCGATAGCGCCTTTCGCTTCTCACCAGCGCCTCTTCCGCCTGCCTGCGCTCAACGATATGTCGCCAGTCGCGCAAGGTGCGTTCAACAATATGGGGCATGTCGGAAAATGCCTCGTCTGATTTGACAATATAGTCCAGGGCGCCGGATTTGAGCGATGCCGCAGCCACCTGTTCATCTCCCTGGCCGGTCATGACAATGATTGGAAAGGCAAGCTTTTCCACACTGCCGGGCAACAGCTCCGTGCCATCGCCATCGGGCAGGCGATAATCGACAATCATCAGGGCAGGCGTTGTTTCTTTCAGTAACTTTCGCGCCTCGCCCAATGAGCTGACTGCACTGAAATTATATGCCTTGTCATCAGCGACAAAGGCGCGGCGAATCAGCTCGACATGATCCTCATTATCATCCACCAGCAGTATTTCCAGAGTTTCAGAGCTCATTCCAGCCTCATCCTTGCTTCCGCGTCTATTCAAAGCTGAAGCTGTGTTCAGTAAACAGCTCCATGCAGGCATCAACCGCCGCAGGGTCAAAACGTCGCCCGCGACCGGCCTCGATTTCTTCAAGCGCCGCCTTGATGCCCAGCGCCGGACGGTAAGGGCGATGAGAGCTGATCGCCTCAACCACATCGGCCACGGCCACGATTTTTGCCTCCAGACAGATCTCATCGCCCTTCAGCCCCAGCGGATAACCGGAACCGTTGATGCGCTCGTGATGCTGATGCGCTATTTCTGCAATCGGCCACGGGAAATCAATATCCTTCAGGATGTCGTAGCCCACCTGTGGATGCCCCTTGATCAGGATGTATTCGATTTCAGACAGCCTCGATGGCTTGCTCAGTATTTCAGCCGGAAGATGAATCTTGCCGATATCATGAATTATGGCGCCCCGGTGGATGCCTTCAATCATATCCTCATCAAGCTTCATTTTCCGGGCAATAGCATGCGCCAGTTCAGCCACTCGCTGCTGGTGGCCCGCCGTATAGGGGTCGCGCGCCTCCACCGCAGATGCGATAGCGGCAATCGTTCCATCCAGAGAACACTGCAAACGTTCATGGCTCTGCTTCAACGCAGTCTCTATTTGCCTGCGTTTGGAAATGTCTCTCATCAAGCCTACTGCATGCCACTTGCCGCTGATCATGGTGGCCGACAGGGAAAGTTCGATCGGGAATTCCCTGCCGCTCTTGTGCAAGGCCGTCAGTTCCACGGTATTGCCTATAAACGAACCCTGGCCGGACTGCCTGAATGCAGCAAAACCCTGTTGATGCTGTTTACGAAAGGCTTGCGGTATCACCATTTGGTGGAGTTCCCGGCCCATGGCCTCATTCTGCGAGTAACCCAGCATATATTCAGCCGCCCGGTTCCACAGGGATATTTTTCCATCATTATCCAGCATGATGATGGCATCCTGCGCAGCCTCGGCGACGCTCCTGAATCGCTCATCAATGTCTCTGGTGATTTGTTCGGCCCGCTTGCGCTCGGTGATGTCCTCCATCCAGTGGATGAAACGCACTCCTTCCTCGCCAACGGCATCCATGACATAGCTGTGAACAAGGAACACCTGATTATCGGCCATAGAAATTTCTTCACTCGCCTCTCCGTTATGCTCCGCACTTTCACAAGAGCGCAGACGCGCTCCGGATTTTGGAAATATCTTCCAGTAGGCATGGCCGATAATCCTTTCAACGGGCATGTCCGCTTTCGCGGCATAGGCTTTGTTGGCGCGTATGATGCAGCCATCCTCGTCGTGCAGAAAAATCGGGTCGGTCACCGCATCAAAGGTCTGTTGCCACTGCTGCTTGATGAGTTCAACCTCAATGAATTTATTCCTCAGCTCTTCCTCGCCACACCTGCACTCGGTGACATAACCCCACTCCCGCAAGGCCCGGTCTGCAATATGCGGCATGTCGGCAAGCGTTTCATCTGATTTGACAATGTAATCCATAGCCCCCGACTTCAAGGCGGCGGCGGCCACTCTTTCATCTCCGTGGCCGGTCAGGATAATGATAGGCAGGACTCGCTTTCCCGCATCGCCGGGAAGCAGTTCCAGCCCATCGCCATCGGGCAGGCGATAATCGACTATCATCAGGGCGGGCGTTATTTCTTTCAGCAACTTTCGCGCCTCGGCCAGTGATCTGGCGGCACTGAAATGATATGCCTTGCCATCAGCAGCAAAGGCGCGGCGAATCAGCTCGACATGATCCTCATTATCATCCACCAGCAAAATCTGTAACGCTTCAGCGCTCACTTCAGCCTCACTATCAGAATGGAGAATTAAGAATTCAGAATAGTGAAAAAGTTCGCCCTTCTCCATTCACAACTCACTATTCCCCATTCACAATTCTTTTTCCGGCAGGACAAAGCAGAATGCGCAGCCCTTGCCATCCCCCTCCGACTCAATCCACAACCGCCCGCCCTGCAAATCAATGATCCGCTTGACAATGGCCAGGCCGATGCCGGTTCCTTCCACTGCCGGATTCAACCGCTCAAACAGTTCAAACACCTTTTTATGGAAGCGCGGCTCGATACCCATGCCGTTATCCTTGATAAAACATATATTCTCACCTTTTTCACGGCGAAAACCAATCTCAATGCGCGGCTCAGGCTGCCCGCCCATAAATTTGAGCGCGTTGTCCATCAGGTTCTGCACCACTTCCAGCAATCTTGTCCGATCTCCAAACAGGATTGGCAGGTCGGGTGCGATATCAATCTGTGCATTGATTTCTTTTATCTGTCCGGCCAGCAGATTGACAGCCTCCTGCGCCAGATCGTTGAGGCTTACATATTCCGGCGGGTTGACCAGACGGCCAATACGGGAAATCTCCAGCAGATCGGCAAGCAGTTCCTGCATCTGTCCGGCTGCTTTCCGGATATGCTCGACATCGCCATGCAGGCGTTTTGTTTCACCCTCGGCAGCATCCTTCTCCAACAGGCCGAGAAACCCCTGAATAGTGATCAGCGGGCTTTTCAGGTCATGGGAAACGGTATAGACGAACCGTTCCATTTCGGCAGTCTGCTCTTCCAGGTTACGTATTAATTGCTGCTGCGCTCTCTCTGCCTGCTTGCGCTCGCTAATCTCCTGATTCAGCTCGTCACGTGATGCGGTTACCTTGCCCAGATTGGCGGCCATCTCACGAATTGATTTTGCCAGCATTCCCATCTCTCCGCCTGCTTCAAAATCCAGCGGCGTATCGAGATTGCCCTTGCCGATTTCCAGAGCTGCGGCCCGCAGGGCTGAGACCGGGCGCGTAATGCTGCCGGTCAGCCAGACCGTAAACGCCATCATTGCCAGCACCAGAAAGAAGAGAAGCATATACATGGTCTTTATCGATTGCTTTATCGTCTCACTGGCGCGGGCGACAAATTCATCGGCCTTGCCTTGAGCAAAGGCGTAAAGAGCATCCATGCCCTTTTCAATCCTGAGCACATGCAGTGCGTTCTTGCCCCTGGTAATGCGAACCGCTTCTTTCCTCTTGCCTGCGCGCATCAGTTTGATTACTTCGTCTCGAATAGGCTTCCATGAGACAAAATCCTTGCGAGCCGTTTCAAAGAGCGCCCTGTTGCCAAGGAACCTCTTGTCAATGATATCAAAGTCCGCATAGACATCTCTTTCAATCTCATCAACCAGGCGGGAATCCCTTGCGATTGCGGCAGGGCTTTCATCGAGAACAATGCCCTTCATGCTGCGGTGCATCCTGACGATATTTGCATCAATCCTCAGAGCTGCATTGCTAACAGTCAGCGGGTGATTATGGATTTGACTTGCATTGTCGGCGAGGGAACCCATTCGGTTGATCGCAAACAGGGTCAGGCCGCAGAAAAGCACGAACACAAGGCCGAAGCCAAGGCTGAGACGTGCGCCAATCGTCAAGCCTTTATGACCTCGCATACCGAATTGACTCTGGCTGCGGGAGTCTTTCCCGGAAGTCACCGAAACTCAGCCGCTTTCGGAGGGGGGGGGGATAGCACTTCATAGTAACACCTGCAATTAATATGGCTACCCTAATCCGAATTATCCTGGAAGGCTACTCTCTCCCCGAACCCGCAGCTATTTTCAATTCAAAGGCGGCTCATGCCAAGGCGCCAGGAGAGACAGAGCCTCTGCTTTCCGGATTTTCCTTTGCGTCCTTTGCGCCTTTGCGCGCTATATTTGTCATCCACTCAAGTGCCGCCGGATCAGATGACTCATCTCGACAATGGAAAAAGGCTTGTTGAGCACCGTTTCATGTTCCATGCCGGTTTGGATATTCTTGTCGTAACCGGTCGAAAAGATGACTTTTATATCCGGATTGATCCGGCGAATAGATTGGGCGGCCTCGCCGCCGCCCATAACCGGCATGACGACATCCAGAATACAGAGATCAATCTCTTCAGCATGGGCCTTAAACAACTCAACAGCCTGCCAGCCATTTTCCGCCGTCAGCGCCCGGTATCCCAGCAATTCCAGCACCTCTTTGCCTGTCTTGATGATATGCTGCTCATCGTCAACCAGCAGGATCAACTCACCATGCCCTTCGGTAACTTTATCCCCCTGCGCCGATGTAGAAACAATATCCCCCGGCACCAGCAATGGAAGGTAAATATGGAAGGTTGAGCCCTTGCCGTCGATGCTTTCCAGTTCCACAAAGCCGTGGTGCGTCTTAACCGCGCCAAAGACCATCGCCAGTCCAAGACCGGTTCCCTTTCCCTGCTCCTTGGTGGTAAAGAAGGGTTCAAACAGATGTTCGACCTGATGCTTCGGGATGCCGCAACCATTGTCTTCAACACTTAAATGCGCATAGAGACCGGTTGTGAAATATGGATGAGTGTCAATAAATGCATCATCCGCATGGAACGCCTCCAGCCTGATGGTCATGCACGGGTTATCCGCCTCTTCGAGCGCATCGCGGGCATTGGTGACCAGATTCATCAGCACCTGATGCAACTGAGTGCTGTCACCATTGACTATTAAATATTCACTGCAAATCTCCTGTTGCATTTTGATGCTTTCAGGCACCGATGAGCGCAGAAGCTTCATTGTCTCTTTGATAAAAGGGGTTAACGGCATCGGTTTCATGCTGACCATGCTCTTGCGGGCAAAGGTCAGCAGTTGCTGGATCATATCGGCGGCGCGAAAGGAAAGCGCTTCAATATTGGTCAGCTTTTGCAACACATCCGGCTGCGCCTGCAGTTTCTTTTTGGCCAGGAAAAGATTGCCGGTCATGCCGGCCAGCATATTATTGAAATCATGGGCGATGCCGCCGACCAGCGTACCCAGCGCCTCCATCTTCTGGGCCTGGCGAAACTGCTGTTCTATCTCTTCCAATTCACTAATGTCGGCATGAGAGCCGACAAAATGGGTGACTGATCCGTCATCATCTACAATTGGAGCGATGGTCAGCATGGCCGGAAAGGAGATTCCCCCCTTTCTGCGATCGATAACTTTGCCATACCAGACATCCCCGCTCGTAATGGTGCGCCACATGTCCTCATAAAAGGCGGCATCCTGATAACTGCTTTTAAGTATTCCTGGCGTCTTGCCTATGACATCCTCAGCGCTATACCCGGTGATTTTCTCAAAAGCAGGGTTGACATACTCGATGACGCCATTCTTGTCAGTAATCATGATAGACGCGCCGGACTGGCTGACAGCCTGAGACAGCTTGCGGTGCCTCCTTTCGCTTTCGCGTAATTCTTGCTGCGCCAGCTTGCGCGCGGTGATGTCGCGCAGTACGACCTGGATGGCGGGTTCTCCCTGATAGGAGGTAGG
>CAYTFI010000011.1:9333-22937 GCA_964437065.1 uncultured Zetaproteobacteria bacterium
CGGTGATGTCGCGCAGTACGACCTGGATGGCGGGTTCTCCCTGATAGGAGGTAGGCAATGCAGTCACCTCGGCATCGATCACCTGCCCATCCATACGAATCAGCTTTTCTTCAGCCAGCGGCGCCGACTGGCCTTCCTGAAAAACTCTCTGCATGCGCCGGATAACCATTTCCCGTGAATCGGGGTGCACAAAATCCAGGATCTTCTTCCCGTACGCCTCCTGCACGTCAGAGAGCGCAAAAACCTGCGCTGCGGCGGGATTGGCATACACGATCTCGCCGTTGCAATGCACTAATATGGCATCCGGGATCGTATCCACCAGTTTTTGATAGCGCTGCTCACTTTCGCGCAGCGCATCCTCGTTCTGCCTGCGTTCGGTGATGTCCGTATGCGTTCCGGTTATTCGCACAGGCCTTCCATCGGCGTCCCGCTCAACCACCTTGCCGCGACCAAGAACCCATAGCCATGAGCCATCTTTGGCCCGCATCCGGTACTCTGCCACATACTGATCGCTGCGGCCCTCCAGATGCTCGGCAAGAGCAGCCATAACGTCATCTGCATCTTCAGGATGCACCAACTTTTTCCAGGACGACACATCAGGTTCAATTTCACCCGTATCATACCCCAGCATCGTTTCCCAACGCGGGCTGAAATAAGCCTCGCCTGTCTGAATATTCCTGTCCCACAGGCCGTCGCTGCTTGCTTCCATGGCCAGCGCCAGTCGGCGTTCACTCAGGTTCAGTTGCTTTACATTCTCCAGGCGGTTGAGGGCCGTAACCAGATTGGCCGCCAGAATTTTTCCAAGGTTTATTTCTTCGCCTGATAATTCATGCGGCTGATCGAAATAGGCCATATATTTGCCCAGCAGGCAATCACTGGCGACCAGAGGGAAAAAGGCGGCTGCATGGACGCCTTCACCCAGAATAACAGAACGTAAATCTTCAGGCAGGTCGGCTTTGGCAATATCCGGCAAGCATATCGGCTCGGCATCGGTTTCGTGCTGCTGCCATGGGCAATGCCCGTCCACCGCCTTGCGGTATCCTTCAGAAAGCCCATGCCATGCGACAAAATGAACCCGGTTATCTGCGCCAAAGGCAAGGATGGAAGCTCGCCTGCAAGCAAGCACCCGCATGGCCCCCTGAACAGCAAATTCATAAACCTCCTCAACGCTGCCGGCCCTGTTCAGCATCTCCAGCGCCTGACGCAAGGCGCGCATTCGACTGGCTTGCAACCGCGCCTGCTTTTCGGCCAGCTTGCGCCCTGTAATGTCTTCGGCCATGCCCATCACTGCCGGTTTGCCATCCAGTTCGATCATGCCGACGCTGAAATTCACCCAGCGAGCTTCACCATCCTTGCGGACGATCTTTACTTCATAACTGGCAGGAGCATCGTCACCACTCTGTCGGGCGCGGCCCCGTTGTTTGACCATATCCTGAAAATCTTCATGGATAATGGCCCAGAAAGGCATGGCCAGCAGTTTTTCCCTGGAGTAGCCGGTGATGGTTTGCGCCGACGGGTTGACATAGCGCATGGCATCGCCCTGAAAAATGAATACTGCCGAGGCGATAGATTCGACAATGGACTGGAACGGCGACAAATCAGACTCCCGTCCGGAGTTTTATCGCTTGATCCGGAAATTCCTCAATCGCAAGTACAATAATGCCATTCTTGCGCCGATGCAGCCTGGATGCCGCGTCATCAAACCGATGCGCCAGTTGCTCGTCGATCCTGATGCCGGTCGTACATGTTTGGGCCATATGCGTCTCCTGTAACACTTTATGCTACATTACCGCTATGTCGCCGGAGGTCAAGAAAGTGAATTGGCTCCTGCAAAGGCGCCAGGGTTCCCCTTTTTCGAAGGAGGATTAAGGGGGATTTCTCCATGAAGTCATGGAGGCCATCAGGACGGCGGCCAGCAGCACGGCCAGAGCAAGCGGCCACATGAACAGGGCGTGGCGCGGGCGGAACAGATCTTTCTCCCGCTCTACCGGCTCAAGCTGATCAATGATCCGGTAAATCTTCGCCAGCTCCTCCGTATCATGGGCGCGGAAATATTTGCCTCCGGTCTTTTCGGCAATGGCCGTCAGCCCCTTTTCATCCAGTTGCGCGGAGGGATTGACCCGCCGCCGCCCGAATATCGAGCGCATCATCATGGCATCCGCGCCAATGCCGATGGCGTAAATGGTTAATCCGCGCGCAGCTGCCAGTTCCGCCGCCTGCTGCGGCGAAACTTCGCCCGTGGTGTTGACGCCGTCGGTAAGCAGAATTAACACCTGATCGCCCTGCCTGCCGTCCACGCTTTCTGCTGTTTGCCCCTGTTCAAGACGCTTGACGGCCAGGCCGATGGCATCGCCAATGGCCGTTTCCTGACCGGCCAGACCGATGACCGCCTCATTGAGCAAGATGCGCACCGTATCGCGATCAAACGTCAACGGCGTCTGCACATAGGCCTGCGAGCCAAAGAGAATCAGGCCGATGCGATCTCCCTGTCGCTGCCGGATAAAATCATTGGCGACCGCCTTCGTAGCCGTGAGCCTGTCCACGGCCTGCCCGGACAATTCAAAGTCCCGCGTCTGCATGGAGCCGGAAATATCAATCGCCAGCATCAAATCGCGCCCGCTGACCGGCAGTTCAACCGCATCGCCATGCCACTGGGGACGCGCCGCCGCGATGACAATCAGCAACCAGACAAGGGCCGCGACGGCCAGCCGAATTTTTCCGGATTTATCCTGAACCGTTGTTGCAGCGTCGGAAAACTCCGTTGCGAAGGGGATAAGTGCAACGCTCTGCCGTTGCTGCGCCGCCGGCAGCAGCAGGCGAACCAGCAATGGCAGGGGCAGCAGTGCAAAGGCCCAGGGCATGAGGAAACTTATCGAAGCAATCGCCGCCTCCATCACTGCGCCCCGGCCATCATTGCTGCGCCTTGAGCCAGTCGCGGCATGTTTCTGCCAACTCGGAGATATGAATCTCCGCGTCCGGTCGGTACGGCGCCTCGGCCAGGCCGCGTCCTGCCCCGTTGCAGAACCTGTCCTCATCCCACTGCCCATCCAGCCACTTCAGCCAGGCATCGCCGGTCAGGCCGGCAACGCCCTGTCCGGCCTTGTCGGCAGGCGACTGCAATGCCACGCGGCGCAACAGGCCGGACAGCCTTGCGGCAATATCACGCACGTCATCCGCCTGCCCTATCGCCGCTTCGATTCGTGCAAGCTCAATTCGCGCCGCATCCAGCATCTGCCGGCGCGAATACGAAACCGGCTGATTGCGCCGCGCCGCACGCCTGCGCCACAGCCAAACAGACAGACCGGCCATTGCAATAACCAGCAACAACAGCAGCCACCAGCCCGGCGCAGGCGGCCACCATGAAACGGGATCAGGCAAATGAATATCCCGCAGTTCAGCCAGGGGATCAGCCGTCTTCACGATTGCCCGCCGGGTTCAGCGTCCGCCGGAGAATCTTTTCTACAATCAGTCCGCTTCATTTGCCGGCAACCTGACAGGCTTTTGTCTCAAATTCGCTTCCATTCGCCTCCATTCGCAGTTCGTCTTCTTTACTTTTTTGCGATCCGGGCGCACGGAGCGGGCCGGGGCGTTGCATAATCAACATCGCGAAATTCCCAGACTTGATTGCAGCACGGAATGCGGATCGTCCGTTGTGGCGCACTGGATAAGGAAAAAGCCGGGCAGACGGGCCAGCTGCTGCAGGCATTGTCGCCGCGTGGAGAATTGTTCGGCATGCCGCCGGCGAACGCCCGCGGCGGAAGTGTCAAGGTGATGGACGGATTGCCCGTCGGATGCGTGCAGCATGCCGACATCCTGCATGGCCGCCTCAAAGGGGTCATAAACCAGCACAAAAACAATATCATGATGGCGCAACAACTGCTTCAACAAAGATTCACAGGCGGAATCCAGGCCCCTGGCATCACTGACAATCATTAACAGGCTGCCGGTTCGCGCAATGTGCGATGCATATTTCAGCGCCCTGAAAAACGGCATCCCGAATTGCATCTGCCGCTGTCGCCACTGCCGATGATGAACGATATCGCCCAGCAGACGCATGACGGCCCGTTTGCCCCGCGCAGGACGAATCACCGAAGGCATAATGTCGTCACCGGCGTCGAATAGCAGGCTGCCAACCCGGTCGCCCTGATGCACGATGCTCCAGGCCAGCAGGGCGGCGCATTCGGCGGCAACCACGGCCTTCAGGGCGCCGCGCGTGGCGAAAAACATCGGCGGGCGAAAATCCAGCATCAACAGGGCCGGTCGTTCGCGCTCCTCGCGAAACAGCTTGGTGTGCGGCTTGCCGGTGCGCGCCGTCACCCGCCAGTCGATGCTGCGCACATCATCGCCCGGCTGATATGGGCGCGCCTCGTCAAATTCAACGCCGCGCCCCTGAAACCGGGACAGATGCGCCCCGGCCATCAGGGCGCGAGGATAGCCCTCCCTGAGCCGCAACGTGGCGGCCGGACGCTGAAGCTGAATCAGGTGCGCCAGCGTCGGCCGCAACGGATCCGGGCGTTTCAGGCTCAGTGCCGGGATGACTGCTCCTTTTGCACATCCGCACCTGCTTCCGGCGACGACGGCGGATCGGTCGGAACCTGATCTTTCGGCTCTGTCGCAGGCCTGTCAACAAACCATGCAGCAGGTTTCATCTGCTCCTGCCACTGCTTCACCGTCGATTCATCCATCTGAAAATACTCATTTCGATCAGACACCTTCAGCAAATCAATATCGCCCTCATTGTTCGCCCGGAAGAAACTGTATTGACGTTGTTTGCCCGGATAACGTATATTCAAAACCATCGCCGCATGCTCCAGATCATAACCGCTCGGCGCCTGCGATCCTGATGCTTTACTAAATCGCAGCGTTTGCAACAGCTTCAGTGCGCGGGCGACGGCGTCCTGATCCACCTGCTTGCCTGCCGGCGTCTGCCTGCTCGTCCAGGCAACATCTTTCTGATCCGTCTCCATGCCCCTGAACAGCGTCACGCCCTCTGCCGAAAGCGAAGTCACCGCGCTGCTGCTGACCTGCAACAGCGTTTTATCCTGCCAGTCGCTCTGCTCCAGCGGAAGTTCGTAGCTGCCCAGCGTCACGGCATAAACCGCCTTCTGTGAAGCGGCGCGCCCGTAGCTCTGGCGCACGCCGGCGCCGCCGCCCAGATACAGATCGCCGATCACCCCGTCGCCCTTGCTCAGGGTGACATGACGCTCAAACGCCTGCTCGTCCACCTTGAAGCGGGACAGCGCCGATGCTGAGGTTGCAACAGCCAGGCCATGCTTCAATCCGCTTAATTTTTGCAACAGCCTTTCAATGCGCTGCCTGTCGGCCGGAAAGCCGTCTGCCGTATGCCAGCCATCCTCTTTTTCAAGCGTTATTTGCTCCGCCCCGGAAGCGCCTGCGATAACAATGCGATCGACATCCTGCGGCTGAAAAGTCAACATGGCCGAGCTGACGGACGTTGACTCCAGATCGCTGCCGCCGATATAGGCTGCGGCTACCAGCGCAATTTGAATCGCTGCCGTCACGGCAAGTATTCGAATGATTTTTTGCATCGCTTACACCTCCGCCAGAATCATCATGCATTGCGCCTGTCTGCGCTTGCGCAGCCAGCGCTGCCAGAGCCAGACCAGCGCCAGTCCGAGCAGGGACATCGCATAATTCAGATACTCCCAGAACAGTTGCGTATCGTGCTCCATCGGCGCCAGCGTGCGGGCGAAGCTGGCGCGGCTGCGGATGCTCAGCAGCGCGGCATCCTCCAGCGACCAGTCGATGGCGTTCTCGATCAGCTCCTGCGGACGCGTATAACGCGTTCCCATGCCCTGCGAAGTCAGATTAAGCGCTGCATCCCGGGCGAACGCATTGGAGCTGATCAGCACCAGCCGGGCCGAATCGGATGAGCGCTCTATCACGCTGTCCGCCACTATGTTTGGCTCCTCCTTTGCATCGGCCTTGTCCTCATCCTGCTTCTCAGCGCTTTCCTTCGCCAGCAACGGCGAGGGCTTTCCCTTGAAGAAGGATTCAAAGCCGCCCTTGACGGCCACTGCCAGCAACCGGCGCTCGCGATGCTCAGCAGGCCGGAATCCGGATTGAGGATAGAGGCTGTATTTCGGCAAAATATCCGTACTCTCCGACACCCAGCTGTCTTTCGATGAATGGATCAACTCCGTCACCTGCCGGTTTTTATTTTTCTCCTTGTCGATATGGATCGGCGAGGCCCAGTTGACGGTCAGTTGACGCAGGGAGGCGGTCATCGGATTATCCTTATTCAGTCCGCCGGCGCGTATATCGGCGAACAGGGGATAGGGCATCATACGAATTTCATTGACTGCAATCGCCCCCAGGTTGCGCTTTACCGGAATCGGCAGCGATGCGCTCGCAGAATCAAACACCAGCGTCTTGTTCATGCCGATGCCGAAATGCTCCAGCCACGCCTGCAGGCCGGACTTGTGCGCTTTGGCCCTCAATGTATTGCTGATATCTATGGCGAACGGCGAACTGGCCATCACCACCGAACCGCCCTGCATCAGAAACTGATCCACCGCATAAAGCTGTTTCTGATCCAGTGCATCCGGCGCCAGCAACAGCAGCAGATCGGCATCAGACGGCACATGTCCGTCTTTCAGGTCGACATTGATCAGGCGCACATTTCTGGATAATGCCTGACGCAACTGGCTATAGCTGTTCCCCCGGGCCGCCGGCAAATACGGATTGGGCTGCCTTGGCGGGGCGGGCGGCGTCACAATGGCTACGGTTTTCATGTAGCCCGGCGCCATGCGTTGCACGGCCGCAGTGATGGCGCGCTTCAGCGACGCCTCGTTCATCTCCGACGGCAGCGGCGCCTGCACCACATCATCGCCATGCTGCAAGACCATATAGAACCAGAACGGTTTCGGATCAAGAATACTGGCGATTTGCGGCCCAAAGCCGTATTTTTGCTGCAATGATTTGGCCAGTTTGGCATCAGCGTCCGGGTCGCTGAAATCCACCCTGAGCTTGCCATTCGCCTGTTTCTGCATGTCGCCGAGCATGCCTTGCAGCTGTTCACGCAGCTTTTTCAACGCTTCAGGCAGTCTGTCCGGAGCAGAAATATAGCCGTGAAATGTCACCGGCGATTGCAAATCGGCAAACAGATTGCCGCCGGCCAGATATTCATGGGTCACTTTACGAATAGCGCTGGTAATAGCGTATTCCGGATTTTTCAGCACCACTTCCGGCTCGCCGCCGGTGCTCTTGACCTCGATCAGATCGGGAAAGCCCAGCGTTTCAAACTGATCGCCATAGGCGATGACCAGATTAAAATAGGAGTTCACCACGCCCGACTCATAGCGGCTGGCCATGCGGAACGGCACTGGCCGGATATTATATTTCTCCGCCGCCTCCGTTTCCAGCGCCTGATCCGTATGCGGATCGACAAACTCCACCCGCACATGTTCGCCGCCGGCCACCTGATACTCTTTGAGCAGATCCTCAAGCTGCGGCGTCAGCGGCTCCAGCAGCGGATGCGTTTTGGCCGAAAAATAGCCGCGAATGAGTAACGGCTCCTGCAAGGAGCGTAAGTCATTGCGACTGGCCTCGGAGAGCGAATAGATTCGCCCTTCGGTCAGATCGGCGCGCAGCAGGCCAACCGGATTCATCCAGATATTGATCAGCACTGCGTTGCAGATCGCCAGCGCCGTCAGCCAGCCCCAGCGCCGATGCTCTGAAGATGCCGGATTGCCGGCCCAGCGCAACCGCTCCAGAGAAAAGCGGTTGAGCATCAGGAAGATCACCACGATGGAGAGGTAGTAGAGGATATCGCGCACATCAAGCACGCCGCGCGTAATCGAATCAAAACGCGAGCCGCTGCCAAGCAGCGCCAGCACGGCGCCGATTTTGCGCCCGAACAGGGTGATCAGCATATCCGAGCCAATCAGGTAAAACAGGGCGGCTACGCTCGTTGTCAGGATCAGCGCCACAATCGGATTATCCGTGCGTCCGCTCATATACAGGCCGATGGCCAGATAGGCCGCCGCCAGAAACAGGCTGGCCAGATAACCGCCCCAAACAGGCCCCCAGTCCAGCGGCCCCAGCATGGCAACGGTGAATGGAATCGGCAGCGTCAGCGCCAGTGCCAGCGCCACCAGCGCCAGCCCGGCCAGAAACTTGCCGAGAATCAGGCATGTCGGCGCCACAGGCGCCGTAATCAGGCTCTCCAGCGTACCCGCCCTGCGCTCCTCCGACCAGCTGCGCATGGTCAGCGCGGCAACCAGAAAAATCATCAGGATCGGCATCCACCGAAACAGCGGCTTGACATCAGCAATATTGCGGGCGAAAAAGGCCTCGGCCCAGAAAAACACAAACAGGTTGACCGCCAGAAACGCCGCCAGAAACAGCCATGCGGCAGGCGATGCGAAAAAGCTGTTAAATTCCTTTCGACATATTTCGGCTATGGCTTTCATCAGGCGTTCTCCTCCACAACATTCTCATTCACTTCGGCGAAAACTGTTTCCAGATCGCGGATTTCCGGTTGCATGGCGTAGAGTTTATCGCCATGCCTGTGCACCGCGTCCGCCACATGCGGGGCTATGTCCGCCGGGGCCGTGAGCGCATAGCTGCAATACTCCGCATCGGCGCGCCGGTTTACGGATTTCACCCCGTCCAGCCGCTCCAGATAGCCCTTCGCATCCGCATTATCCAGCCGCAGCATCAGCGTATGGCCGGTCTGCAACTCCGCCAGCGTAGAATCGACCGCCAGCTGACCGGCGCGCATGATCAGCACCCGTTCGCACACCGCCTGCACCTCCTGCAGGATATGCGTGGAAATGATCACCGTCGCCGTTTCGGCCAGTTCGCCAATCAGCCCCCGCATATGCCGAATCTGGGTCGGATCGAGCCCGTTTGTCGGTTCGTCCAGAATGATGATATCGGGATTGTGCAGAATCGCCTGCGCCACGCCGACGCGTTGACGATAGCCCCGCGACAGGGTCTGAATCGATTGGGCGGCCTTCTGTTTCAGCCCGGTGCGCCGGATCGCCCCGGCCACGGCGCCATTCACCTCGCCTTCGCTTACGCCGTGCAGACGCGCCTGATACTGCAGGTATTCGATCACATTCATTTCAGGCCAAACCGGACAATTTTCGGGCAGATAGCCGATGCGCCGCTGAATCGCAGCGGTGTCCTCGCCTATCGCAAGGCCGTCAACCGTGATGCTGCCGCTGCTCGGCTCAAGAAACCCGGTTATCATTTTCATGATGGTGGATTTGCCCGCAGCGTTGTGTCCCAGCAGGCCCACGACCTCTCCATGCTTGATTGTGGCGGAGACATTGTTCACCGCCTTAAGATCGCCGTAGTAACGGCTTAAATGATTGATTTCAATCATATAACATCCTCCAAAAAGAATATTCTGATATCATTCGGTCTCATTTATAGAAAGTGAAAAAACAAAATTCAAGGGGGATCGCCCTCGTAAATACCGGAGCAGCGCTCCCGGCGGGCTAAGGCACAGGCACGCGCGCCAGCAATTCAGCGACCACGTCATCACTGCTGATGCCGGCAGCCTCCGCCTCAAAGCTCAACAGCACCCGATGACGCAACACGTCGGGCGCAATCGCCTGAATATCTTCAGGGCTGACATAATCGCGTCCGGCCAGCCAGGCATGAGCGCGGGAGCAGCGATCCAGGGCAATCGTGGCGCGCGGGCTGGCGGCGTAAAGAATCCACTTTGCCAGATCACGGCTGTATTTCTCCGGCTGTCGCGTAGCCATCACCAGATGCACGATATAATCCTCCAGAGCGCCAGCCATATGCAACTCAGTCGCCTGCTTGCGGGCGGCGAACAGCTGCGCCTGGGTAATCTGCATGCCGCTGACGCCTTCGGTCTGAATAAACTCATCACGGGCCAGATGCAGAATCGCCTTTTCAGTCGCCGTGTCCGGGTAATCGATGCGCACATGCATCAGAAAGCGATCCAGCTGCGCCTCGGGCAACGGATAGGTTCCCTCCTGCTCAATCGGATTCTGGGTCGCCATCACCAGAAACAGCTCGGGCAGGGCATGCGAAACCTTGCCGACGGTAATCTGACGCTCGGCCATGGCCTCAAGCAGAGCGGATTGAACCTTGGCCGGGGCGCGATTGATTTCATCGGCAAGAATCAGGTTATGAAACAGCGGGCCGGCCTGAAACCTGAATGAACCGTCCTGCGGCCGGTAAATATCGGTGCCGGTCAGATCAGACGGCAGCAGATCGGGGGTGAACTGAACGCGATGAAAGTCCCCCTCCACCCCATCGGACAGCACCTTGATGGCCCGCGTCTTGGCCAGCCCCGGCGCGCCCTCGACGAGCAAATGTCCGTCCGCCAGCAGGGCGATCAGCATGCGATTCACCAGTGTCGCCTGTCCCAGGACTTTTTGCTGAATCTGTTCATTCAATTGATGAATAGGGTGATGCATTTATTTCTCCATTGTGATTATTATAAAAACTGAAAATGCGTCAGGTTGTGAAGGGGAAGAAGCGATTATTCACTGCTTCAAAGGTTGATGCCGCCAGTCATGAATCCGGATGCCTTGCAACTACTTAGCCCCCTGTGTAAAAGTATCCGTAGCTGCTCAGGTTGCCCTTGATTTGCCCCTGTCTGCGTGCAACGCACAGGGGCAAATCAGGGGTGCGCTGAGCAGTTACGATGCCTTAATACCCCGGTTCGATCAGTTCATCAGACATTTTCAACTCCAGCCCGCCCGGCCAGCTCTGAGGTTCGGCAAATCCGGCATCGCCGTCCGGATAGCTTTCGGCATCCTCATAGACGCTTCGAGATTGCCTCCTCTCCGCCTCTTCCACCAGCGCCCTGCCGCCATCCGTCTGACTGTCTGCAGGCCCCTTATAGGCCGCGTCATGCGCATCCGTCGCATGTCCTTTCGACGCGCCCGCCCTGAACGGATTGGAAAAAAACGACCGGCCCTGACTGGCGTTGTAGGCCATGACTGCGACGGCAAGCACGACAATGACAGTGAACAAGCGGCGCATTTTCTTCCCTCTGGAGCACAACAGATACAGATCGCAAAGCAGGCGGGAAAGGCTGTTCCACAGCTTTTTATACCATGGCTTGCGGGTGGCAAAATGTAGTGGCTGGGAGGCAAACCGGGAACCCTGACTCCCGAGGCCTGACTGCATCTTGTTCATCCCGTTACCTCCAAAAGAAATGCCAGCGCCATATTAACTGAGCAAGCCTGAATTTCACTGCGACAGCCGGCAAATGTAAAGCAGCGCGCCTCGGTCTTTGCATCCGGCATGGCTACGGCGATCCACACTGTTCCGACAGGCTTGTCCTCGCTGCCGCCATCCGGGCCGGCGACGCCGCTGACGGCGATGCAGACATGCCCTGCATCGGCGCCCCCCCCGGCCATGGCGCAAACCGCCTGTTCGCTTACGGCGCCAAATTCATCCAGCAGGCCTTCAGCAACGCCCGCCTCCTCGCACTTTGCCTGATTGCTGTATGTCACCCACGCCCGATCAACGCAGGCCGAGGCGCCGGGCAAACGGCACAGGCGGGCTGCGATTGCCCCGCCTGTGCAGGATTCGACCGTCCGAATATGCAAACCCTTTGCCCTGAGCGCAGCAGTCACCTGCTCTTCAGGCAGATAACCGCCATCATTCAGCAGACCCGACCCGGGCCTGATCATGCTCGCCGACAGGCCTGATTCGAGAGCAATGTCGGCATCTTCATTCATTATCACAAACAAAGGCCGCAGGGCCCGGCCCCGAGTCAGGCATGAAAGATACGCTCTGCGTTGATAAGCGATATCGCCCAGAGGCAGCAACAACACGTCAGAATTCCTGCCCAAACGCTGATAATGCCAGACCGTCCTGTCCGGGTTTATCAGGGACAGCTTGTCCGCGCCAATCAGACCGCATCGCCCCTGCGCGCCGGCCTGAATGCGCCGTCCATGCAACAGGGCGACACGCATCAATGCCGCTTCTTCGGCATAAAATAGCTGCCATCCCTTTCGAAAATCCCGCCATGTTCCCGATTCCAGCAACTGAAACGACACCTCAGTCGCCCCGGCGGAGAGCAGCCAGGCCTTCAGCCAGCCAGTGCTGATGCCTGCGCAGGCAAGCGATTGCAGCCCGGCCCCGGAGATAATCCATTGCGCCTGTCTGGCAGGCTGTCCGATCATGACACGACGCCCGACGCTGCGGCCATAATCTTCACAATCAAACCGCCAAGTGCGCCCGCTGCCGCATCATCAGCCATAATCGACCACCAGGGCGGCCCAAGGCGTTCAAACAGGCAGATGGGCCAGGGCTTGAAAATATCAAGCAAGCGGAATATGGCGAAAGCGAGAGCGAAGGCGAGCAGACTGTCGCCGAAGGCATCTGCCGCCAGGGCAAGGCAAAGCCACTGCCCGGCCCATTCATCGATGACAATCCAGCCGGGATCTTTATCCTGCATGCCGGCAAGCAGCAGAAAACAAACCACGCATCCGACAACAAGCGCCAGCCCGCTGCCAATCAGCAGCCCTGCTGCGCCGAATGCATCCAGCAACAGCCATGCCGGCAGCAGGCAAATCAGGCTCCCCCATGTTCCCGGCGCCCCCGGCAGCCAGCCGCTGCCAAGGCCCGACGCCAACCAGCGCAGCCAGGCAACAGTGTCAGGCGAAATGGTCAAACCCCTTCCTTTGGATCGCCATCGCTTCTCCATGTCTGAGCAGGCGCACGCCGCCGCCGCTGCCGCATGCGCCAATCCTGACGGCCAGATCAGCCGCAAATTGCATGCCTGCCGGCGCCGTGAACAGCAGGGCGTAATCCTCGCCGCCGCTGGCAATCGCATGAAGAGCGGCCTCCTCGCCCCGCTGGTCGCATAACAAGGCCCAATCCGGGATATCCGTCAATTCGATATTCATCTGAACCCCGGAGGCGCGGGCAATATGTCCGGCATCCTGAAACAGGCCATCGCTGATATCGATACAGCATTTCACGCCCAGCTCGCGCAAGCGGATTCCGGCCTCCAACTGAGGCGAAATATGCTTGAAAAATTCAATAAAACACCCGTCTTTTTGATTACTTATCCACTGTTGTAAACCTGAAGCATGAAGGCCAGCCCTGCCAGCCAGCCAAATATTATCAGCGGCATTGGCAAAATCGCGACGCATGGCGCGCCCCTTCGGCAACTGCCCTGCAACGGTAACAGCCAGGGCGTTTAGCGGCATCCGGCAGGTGTCCCCGCCAACCAGTTCAACATTATGGCGGCAAAGCGCCCGGGCGGCGCCCTGCCCCATCTTCCCGACTGCATCGCCATCCCCGGCCATGACATTCAGCCAGGCGCAGAGCGGCTCCGCCCCCATGGCGGCAAGATCGGAAAGCGCAGCGCAGACAGCGCGATCGGCAGCCAGCTCAAGCGGCAGGTCCTCAGGCCAGTGAACGCCTTCAACCGATGAGTCGGTGCTGATTGCCAGCTCCAGACCCGGCCCGGACTGATGGATGGAGGCGTCATCACCGATGCCAAGGCGCGTAAAGTCATTGCGGCTGCCGCCCTGATTTTTGAAGCAGGTGTCGATCAGGTTAAATTCGCCCATGCGCTGCATTGTGGAGCAAGCAAAAAATGATAGCCAGAAGTCTGTCGGTCTTGATATGAA
>CAYTFI010000012.1:0-22838 GCA_964437065.1 uncultured Zetaproteobacteria bacterium
CATGGATGGATCCGATTCAGGCCCTGCGCAGGGAATAAAAAAGGCATGCGGCCGGTTGGCCGCATATTTTTTATACTTTTCCCGTCAGGATAAGCTGGCTGTTATGTACAGTCTTCGCTGCAAGAGTAGGATAAAACGGGAGCGGGTGAAGTACCAGAGCAGAACACGAAACTGGTGCCACCGGTTGGATTCAGGGTATTATCCAAGGGAAAACTACAAGTGCCTGAGGATCCCGCGACAGCGCTAGGAGGTACGACCGTACCTGAACAAGACCCACCACCACAGGAGACTGAGCCTCCTCCGGAGCCGCCTACCCAAGTATAGGTGCATGAGGTTGCTGCGCCTGTTGCCGGCGAGCAGGTAACAGAGATTGTGCCAAAACCACATGGGGGGCCGCCGCCGGTGCATGTTCCGGTATGCGGATAAAGCCCGGCTGTGCCTTCAATAGTGTTCTGATCAATAGACTGGACAAGGAAAGCTCCGAGCGCGGCCGTTCCGCCGATTAGTAATTCTTCGCTGGTGAAAAAGGAACCATTTGGCAGGCACAGCAGCATAACCGGGTTGCCCATCGAATCCGTTGTTTGCCCGCTGGATGTCTTGTCCTCATCATCATCGGGGTTGCAGGCCAGATCGGTGACAAATTCGCCGTTTTCATCGGCCTCACCGTTGACGCCAAGATCAGGAATGGAAAAATGCTGATTGGCGTCCAGACCCGTAATCTTTATTGTTCCCGTGACAGCAAAAGCATTGCTGCTCCCGACAGCTATGCCGCATATCAGCAGCACGCTGAAAACAAGTTTCTTGATAACTCCGTAGTTCATTCTTCCTCCCTAACGCGCATGGATTTTTTCCACCCCGCGATATGAAACATTATCACAGGGTAGAAAAAATCATGCAGGCGCGTTGTTTGTTTCATGTTAATCAATATCCATGCTTGCGCGGGCTTCCTTTTTTCCATGCTTTCCGGTTTTAACGACCAGACGCACGGTCCAGGTTCCCTTTTTGGTAATGTTTTTGGCATCAAAGGCCGCCAGGCGTCCGCTGCTAATCCCTTGGCGGATGGACTTGCTTACTTTCTTCCATTTTCTCGGTTTCTTGCCAAAGCCCAGCTCCAGCCATGCATCCCTGTAATCGGAACTGAGGCTGCTTCCATGCACTTCGACCACAAGTTTACCATTTTTTTTGACCGGTGCAACTTTTCCGATTCTGGCGTCAGTGAAATAGTCGGGATCCGCCTTCAGGGCTGCTGCCGCATCAAGCAGACCGGCCCCGGTCAACTGATCCCATCCGGGGGTTTCGATGTCCTTTGCTGAATTCAACAGCATGTTCCGCACCTGAGTATTGGTTAGCCTGGGATATTTGGCCCAGATTAGCGAGGCTGCGCCGGCAACCATAGGGGCGGAAAAGGAGGTGCCGCTGGCGCGGAAGTAACGCTTGTCCTTACCGACATAGTTCTTGCCGATCCTGTATTTAATGCCCTGAACGCTGGCCATCAGGTCGGTTCTGCGCGCTCTGAGGCTGACGATGTCCATGCCCGGCGCGGCAATATCCACCTGCTGCCCAAAGTTGGAAAAGCCGGCGCGCCGATTCTTTGTGTCGGAGGAGACCACAGAAATCACATGATGCAGGCCGGAGGAGTAATCGGCTGTATTCACCGCCTCATTACCCGCAGCCATCACTATGAGGGCGCCCTTTTTATGAGCATAGTTGATCGCATCCTGCTCGGCGCCGGTCATGCCCTTGCCGCCGACGCTGATATTAATCACCTTTGCGCCGTTGGCGGCAGCATAAAAGATTGCCTCCGCCACCAGTGACGAGCGTGTATGGCCGAAGGCGTTAAGCGCCTTAAGCACCATGATTTTGGCGCCCTTGTTGATGCCGGCAATGCCGATCTTGTTGTTTGAGTTGGCTGCGATAATGCCGGCCACGAAGGTGCCGTGTCCGTCGTCGTCCCACGGCTTGTTGTTGTTGGCGATAAAGTTCCAGCCGATGATGTCATCGATAAAGCCGTTGCCGTCGTCATCCTTGCCATTGCCGGGAATCTCGCCCGTATTCTGCCAGATATTGCGCTTGCTGAAGTCTTTGTGATTCCAGTCCAGGCCGGTGTCAATCACGGCCACGATCACCGGCCGGCTTGAGCCATCCTCAATATTCCACGCCGATTTCCTGCTCGCCGTAAAGCCGACCTTCCTGAGACCCCAGGAGTCTTTCTTCCTCTTGTAGTATGCATCATCCGGCGCACCGGGTTGCTTTTCCTGACATTTGTCCTCTTCAACGGAGAGAATGATGCTGACGCGTACGTCGGAGCTGTTATTTGCGGGCGCAATGCTGGGCCCCCAAGTGCGTACAGGGATATCAGGGCTTACGTTCGCGGCAGGCAGATCGCCCCACAAACTTGATGGCTGGCCGATGCCGTCATCTGGATCGGGCTGGTGGCAGATGTTCTTATCTTCATCGCAGACAGCAGGATTTTCACAGGGCGAGAGACCTGACTGACACCACCCCCCTCCGGGAGCCAAATCACAGGTTTCATCGCCATTGCAGAATATGCCGTCATCGCAATCACTGTCACTTGTGCATGAAGGACTTGCCGGCGACCCGACAATTAAATCCTGAATATCATCACCCGCGCATTCCGCTGCTGGCCGGGTTGTAAGCTGACGGGCTCGATTAATACGTTTGGATAGCGCTGTCAGGCGGCGCATAAGATCAGCGGAATTCCCCGCAGTGGCGAGGCCCGGATCGAGGTATATGTCGCCAATCGCGGCCTTGAAGCCTTCGAGTTTTGCCAGATCATCGCTCAATTTGGCACAGGGATCAGGGACATTGGCGCCCACAAGGCTCTCAAAATCCGACACGTCAGATTCCAGTCCGCTCAACTGATTCTCCAGCGATCCTGCGGCCCACGCGTTCAGGCCAAACAGGCTCAGCAAGCAGGCCAGGAGCACAGCGCGCATTACAGTAATGAGGTTCATTTTGAGCCTCTCGCCCGTTTGTCATATTGAGGAATATGAATGGAGACATACATGATATCATCGACGGTCCATGACCTTGCCACGAACATGGCCAGCGATGGCGTCAGATAACGGGCCGGATTGCGCCAGCCTTTCTCTTTACGGTTGATTCTTATTTTGACGATATAGCCCTTGGTGGTCGGGGCTCTCAGTGAAATATGCTTTTTCCTGCTTGCAGGTTTTTTTGCCGCCATGGCGGCCGGAATTGGCGAAAGGATTTCCATGATGCTGCCGTACCATTTTTTTTCAGCAGGATATAGCGTGGGCGGGACGTCATTTTTAGGGAAGAATGTATCCGCAGCGTCTCCAAAGCCGCCCATATTCGGATCCATGTCGTGGCCGGGATCGAGCTCAGGGAAGGAAGCATCAAAGCCGTTAGCATTTCCGGCGCCCGGCTCTCCAAAGAGCCGGTCATCCCCCATCTCTCCACGCAAGGTGTCATTACCCTCGCCTGCAAGGATATCAACGGTCAAGGTTCCATCGTCTCCACCGGCATCCAGGGCGTGTATAAATATGTCGGTCTCCCGACTGGTGTTGCTACTATTAAATTCAGTTTCAGTGTCAAACGTCCAGTAGTCGTCGAGTCCATGATCGCCGCCGAATAATATGTCTTCCCCTCCGCCGGGAGGGGAGTCGAGAATGTCACGGCCTCCCGTTGACAGCAGCGGTTGAGGGGGGGGTGTAAATATAAACAACCCATCATCTCCACCCTGGCCATCAATGATCAGATCATCAAAATTAATACCTGGCCCAAGTGGAGGCGAGGTGGTCGCCGGTTCCTGAAGCGGATTGAAGGTGCAGTATTTGACAGTATCCCTGACAAGCGTATGGCAGCTGCCATCGGCCTTTAGTTTATTGGCTGCATTTCGGGCTGCGGTTGCCGATGCGCGGGCTGCAGTTGCCGATGCGCGGGCTGCATCGGCTTCAGCACGGGTCTCTGTCGGCAGGGCATTATGATGGCCTGTATAAATTTCTGCTTCTGCTGCAGCCTCTTCAGCCTCTTCTGCACTGCTTTCAGCTTCTGTTGCCGCATTTTCAGCTTCTGTTGCCGCAATTTCAGCTTCTGCAATACTACATGTGCCTTTTGCTCTGTTTGCAGCCTCGGCTGCATCATCGGCGTCATTTTTAGCACTTTCAGCATTGTTTGCAGCATCCTCATAATACGATGGGGGATCGCAACTGCCTCCCGGAGTCAAGACAATGATCAGAACTATGAGAATAATTTTCCACAAGCCCTGGGGGGCATTGTTGAATGACTTCATTTGGGTCATATCAGGCATGGCCGGGATGGAAGGTGTCGCCGGAAAGGATAGAGCGCCCCACGGGATCAGACCTGCGCGCACCATGACGCGGGGCAAACAGACAGATCATCAATTGATACGGAAACATTCATCATTTCACCCCGTTAGCCAACCCTTGCATCGGAAATATAATCGGAGACAGCAGTTCCGGTCAACATCGGGATCAGTCCGGATCCGGTCAGGGCGCTCTCAGCCTGCACTGCGGGACTTCTGCACGGCAATTAAATCTCTCATGGATTCTGTCAACTCGCCAAAGCTCTTTTCCTTCAGAATATGCCTGTAGTGATTTCTGAAATATTTTACTATCTTGAATTTCTCAACAATAAAATCAACGATCAGCCAGCCGCGGCTAGTCTTTTGCAGGCTGTATTCAACGGCAGTTTTATAGCCGTTGCCGTTCACCAATAATTTAACTGTCGCCCTCAGCCCGGTCGTGTTGAATTCCACGTCCTTGAACACAATTGAGCCCCCATTGTTCGCGGGCAGCCGGCTGGCATAGATCTGCACGAGCGACTCCCTGAAAATTTCAGTAAACAGCGTTTCCCTGAAGAGAACGGTAAACTCTAATTTCTCTGATGCATTTAGTTTTCTCCATGCCTTGCCACCCAGGATTCTCATGGACATGGTTTGATAATCAATGCGCCCAATCAACGCTTTGCGGATCGCATTTCTATCCTGCTCTGAAAACCTGTTCTGATCCTGACGGGCATCAAGCGCCTCGGTGATCTGGCTAACCATATCCTCAATAAACAGTCTCGGAGCGCTTTCCGTCGCCGATGCGTTCACAGAAACGATTAGCGCAACAATCATCGCAGCGCTACTCTGTTGGATAATTTTCATTTGCCCTCCTGTAATCTGATTTTCCTGGAAACATTGCCTGTGCGTTGCATGCACAGTCGTCCAATCAGCTATCCTGCCCTTTTGTGATTTGAAGGGCGCAACGAAGAAATCGCGTCACCTTTCCGGTGACAAGCATTTTTCCGTTTGGCAAAGCAAATCAGATGCTTGAGCCATGCGGCTGCTGCCAGCTGAGGTTTCCAGGATTATGTGTTTCATGTTATTGGCAATTTGCAAGAAAGCAATGGGAGAAAGTGAAACTGTCATTCAACGGCGCCAACTGCAGGACTTCATGCGGATGAGCGGCGCGGCAACTCCATGGAAAAAGATTATAGCTCGGAAACGGGCCCGGATGTAGTCGATTGCCGCTCATGACCCTTGCAAATGACCAGTGCGAGATGGATCAAGGTTCACTTGAGTGCAAATTAAATCGTGGTTTTTATTGTCGCCTGCCGCAGTGAAGTCTAGGTTCAATTATTCATCAACGATGAAATATGCGATATACAGGGATTTCTGATGGCAGGAAATTTTGTAAAGCTGTGGCTTGCAGGCATTCTCGCGTTTTTACCGTTTCAACTGCAAACTGCAGAGTTTGTCTCGGCATGGAATCATGAGATGTCAACCCTTGTCCGTTATATTGACGAAATTACAATCATTCTTTTCCTGCCTCTGGCAACAGGTCGATTGTTTCGGGGCGGAAAGGATTTAAACAGCAAGCTCATCATTATCCTCTTCCCGGTCCTGGCCGTAACTGCTTCCGGGATAATATCAGGGGCAGTCAATGGGAATGCATATCTGCTTACCGCCCTAGGCACTTTTGACTATATTAAAAACTTCCTTGTTGTTTTTATCTATGCCGCCGTTTTCAATGACCTGGACGAATATCGAAGGGTTTTTCGGTTCCTGTTGATCATGGCTGCATGTATCGGGGCCATCGCGTTGATACAGGAGTTGTCGGCGGCAACATCCCTCTATCTGCTTGCAGATGCTGAACATGGGGACTGGAGGCTTGGATTATTCAGGGCCTCTTCACTAATGCACCATCCCAACAGTCTGGGACTCTACTCAGTGCTGATACTTGCCATTTATCTTTTTACGGCGCAGAAAGTGCGGCCAATACTGTTTATTCCTCTTTTCATCGGCATATTTACAAGTGTGAGCAGGATGGCTTACGCAGCATTTCTTTTCCTTGGAAGCATCCAGTTATTCAGTGGGAGGAGATGGTTCATTATCCCGCTGACGCCTGTTTGCATCTGCCTCTTTTTTATGAGTTCTTACGATGATTTCAACATAACAGCGCTTGGAAACAAACAGACGGTTGCAACAGAGGATCGGGTTTTCAGGGAATATGCCCGCAACAAGGCGCTTGAAATCTGGCAGGACAACCCTGTTACAGGCGTTGGCCCCGGCATGTTCGGAGGCGTGGTATCCCTCAGGTTTAATTCGCCTGTTTATGATAAATATAACTTCTCACAGAAATGGTTCGATTTTATGAAACCTTTCAGAAGCATTGATCAGTTCTGGCCTCAACTGCTGGCCGAAATGGGGATTGCGGGAGTAATATCTTTTGTCTGCCTGCTACTGTCGTTATTAATATTCTTATATCGCCAAAGGCTGGCCTCGGAGAGTGATGAGATAAGAGGCGCATATGCCGGGCTGATGACAGCTACAGCGTCGATTCTGATTTATCTGATGGGAAGTGGTTTGAATTATACGGCTTTTCTCTTTACCTGCTCCGCCATCACGGGAATGATTGCAGGCAGTGAAAATCCTGCTCATAAACAAATTCCTCTACCCTAAAGGGGGCGCCGAGACCAGCACTCTGGCTACGGGGGAGTTGTTTGCTGAGCGGGGGCATCAGGTATGTTACTGGGGGATGGATCATCCGGCCAATCCGCCATATCCCCATCGGCAGGACTTCGTTTCCCGCGTGGATTACAACAACAGGATTAGCGTGTTTGAGCAGTGCCGGGGCGCATTGAATATCCTCTATTCATTTGAAGCAAGGCATAAAATAAAGTCCCTTTTAGACAAGGTGAGGCCGGATGTCATACACCTCAACAATATCGCTCATCAGATATCGCCTTCAATTCTTGATGTGATTAAGGCATACGGAATTCCAACCGTAATGACCCTGCACGATTATAAGCTGGTTTGCCCCGCCTATATGATGATCTCACATGGCAAGCCGTGCGAGAAGTGCGGCGGCGGCAGATATTATTGGTGCGTGCTCAACAGATGCACAAAAGAATCCTGTCGGAAAAGTCTGCTTAATGCATTGGAGATGTATCTGCATCACAAGCTTCTGCATATTTGCGGGAAGATTGATCTCTTCATTGCTCCCTCCCGTTTTCTGCAACAGAAGGTTAGAGACATGGGGTTTGGGGCAGATATGGAATATTTGCCGAATTTTGTTGATACGGACAGAGTGGAACCATGCTATGACAATGATGGTAAAAGTATCGCCTATGTCGGCAGGCTTTCCGGAGAGAAGGGGGTGGAAACCCTGATTGATGCCGTATCAGGCCAGGACACGATTTTGAATCTCTTTGGAGACGGGCCGGAAAGGGTGGCGCTGGAAACGAGAGTTAAAGCTGGAGGGATCAACAATGTGATTTTCAGGGGCCATGAAACAGGGAATGCATTGTTCGAGGCGATCAGGAGGTCAATGTTTATCGTTGCGCCGTCCCTGTACTATGAAAACAACCCTCGCGCTGTCCTTGAAGCATTTGCTTTGGGCAAGCCGGTTGTCGGTTCAAGGATCGGAGGCATACCGGAATTGGTAAGGGATGGGGAGAGCGGCGTCACCTTCGAGGCGGGAAACAAGGTGGATTTGCGAGACAAGCTTGCGAGATTATTGCATGACAGGAATGAAATAATACGCCTGGGCAGAAATGCCAGGGCATTCGTAGAAAAGGAGTTTAACCCCGAACGGCATTATGGGCAGTTGATGGCCGTTTATAAGAAAGCAGCGGCGAAGGGCTGAACGAGGAGACATGGAAGCATCCATCATCACGACATACAGATGCAACAGCAAATGCAGGATGTGCCATGTATGGAAGTTTCCGACCCGCAAACAGGAAGAGATTACTCCAGGCGTGCTGGATAAACTTCCACAACTGGGTTTCTGCAACATTACAGGGGGAGAGCCTTTCCTCAGGGATGATATTGAGGAAATCGTCGCAGTTCTGCAAAAGAAAGCAAAACGAATCGTTATCAGCACAAACGGATATTTAAGCGAAAAGATTATTGATCTTGCCGGGAAGAACAGAGATATCGGCATAAGGGTGAGCATTGACGGCATGCCCGCAGCCAACGCTGATCAGAGAGGTTTGGCAGATGGTTTTGAGCATGGCTTAACAACCTTGCAGCAATTGCAGGCGCTTGGGCTAAAAGACATCGGTTTCGGGGTGACCCTGTCAGACAGGAACGCACAGGATCTTATGAGCCTGTATCAGATGGCAAAGTCGATGAAGATCGAGTTTGCAACGGCAGTTGTCCATAATTCTTTCTATTTTCATAAGTGCGACAATGAAATTGTAAAAAAGGAGCAGCTTATTGCCTCGCTTGAGGAGTTGATCAGAGCGCTTCTAAAGAGCAATAAACCAAAGAACTGGTACAGGGCATATTTTAATTACGGCTTGATCAACTATGTCAGAGGCGAGCCCAGGCTGCTTCCATGCGAGGCTGGAACTGAGAATTTCTTTGTTGATCCATGGGGAGAAATTTTGCCTTGCAACGGTTTTGACAGCAGGCGGAGCATGGGCAATCTGAACGAAATGAGTTTTGAAGAGATATGGAACGGGGAAAGGGCAAAAGATATCAGGCAGGTGGTAGGAAATTGCCCGAAAAATTGCTGGATGATCGGGACTGCCGCCCCGGTGATGAAAAAGTATATCCGCACGCCCACGTCCTGGGTGTTAAAGAACAAGTGGCCTGGAAAAAATGACCGGGATTAAAATAGCTGTAGTTGGAACCCGGGGGTTTCCCAATGTGCAGGGAGGCGTTGAGAAACATTGTGAAGAGCTTTATCCCCGACTGGCCAGCCTCGGATACGATGTCACAGTTTTTACCAGGTCGCCTTATATTCCCGAAGAGAAGCGGACAAGTGATTGGAAAGGGGTGAAATTTATTCATTTATGGTGTCCGCGCGGAAAGTATTCTGAGGCGATTACCCATACGTTTGTCGGGATACTGAAGGCAAGAGCGCTGGCGCCCGACATCCTGCACATTCATTCGATTGGCCCTTCATTATTCGCCCCACTGGCACGATTCTTTGGCCTGAAGGTGGTTATGACCCATCACGGGCCCGATTATGAACGGGCAAAGTGGGGGCCGGTTGCAAAAACAGTTCTTAAAATGGGAGAAAAAACGGGGGTGCTCTATAGTGACAGGGTTATCGCCATCTCTCTGGCTATTAGAGAGATGATAAGAAGCCGGCATGGCCGGGAAACCACTTTTATCCCCAATGGCGTCAACAGGTCTGAATTCACCCCTCCCGGAGAGGCATTGCATGCATGGGGCCTGCAAACGGAAAAATATATTTTCACAGCATGTCGATTTGTCCCTGAAAAGGGAGTTCACGATCTTGTTGAAGCCTACAGAAGCATCGAGTCTCCTCCCTTCCAGCTGGTTGTCGCCGGAGATGCTGACCATGAGTCGGGCTATAGCAGGAAACTGAAAATGGCGGCATCTGAAACTGAAGGCGTTGTTCTGACCGGGGTTGTTTCCGGAAGGACGCTCGCAGAGCTGTACTCTAATGCAGGTCTTTTTGTCCTGCCTTCCTCTTTTGAAGGCTTGCCGATTGCACTGCTGGAGGCCTTGAGTTACGGGTTGCCTGTCCTGGTGAGCGACATCCTGCAACAGCAGGAGATTCGTCTGGGTAAATCCAGGTACTTTAAATCGGGTGATATCAGGGACCTGGCAAAATCAATGATGAACGCATTTCTGAACGGCATCTCTGATTCCGAACAGAAACAGAATATTGCGCTCGTCGAAGCAAATAACAGCTGGGATGATATTGCAATGAAAACAGATGAAATATATAGAGAAGTTCTCTGATTGCCCGCCTGCCGACACAACTGTCAGGCAGCAAGCCAAAACATGATACGAGCGCGCGCCTTAGCGCCTTTTAACTTCAACCACTGCGCCTTGCCGGACTTGCTCATCTGTCAGCTTAATCCGGGCGAAGACCGCCTGCTGGTTATTTTCTCCGGCCAGAGAGAGCCGGATGTCGCCGCCAGCCTGAACAAGACTCCCGGACATGTGTCCGGTGGCATATGGTACAGTTATTTCATAATGCCCCGTATTATCTGCACGCACGCTTTTCTCATAATTGATTTTGCTGTTTGCGGAACCCGCATTCAGGGTCAGCCGAGCTCGGATGGTAGCGTATGGAGGCGCTATTCCGACCAGACTGGCGCCGCGCACTATTTCAAAGAGTTTAACCGTAGGATAAATTTTACCATCATAAAAAGTGTCTCCATTATTATCTACCAGGCCCTTTCCCTGCGTCAATTTATCAAACCGGGCGGCCGCATCAGCTGTATTTATTGGATACGTTACCCGCCTTACCGCTGTGGAGATTCCATGTTCATCAACACGTTTGTGCAACTGATAGGCCAGAAAACTCTTGTGAGCGCTTTGATAGATAAGGCGATAATGGCTCAGCCCCCGTCCATCGTTGAGAAAGAGCCGCCCGGCCATCGATTGGGCATATAAGCTGTTAAATTTGATAAGCTTTAGCCTGTCTCCGTTTTGCCGGCTGATATCGACCGACGTTATATATTCATTTATTTGATGGCCCGATGTCCTGACCTTCGCCAGGAAATAGTTTCCAACTGTGCGAGCATCGACAGCAACGTAGCGGAAGCTTTCGTTATTTTTACATGCCTGTTCAAGGGCTTCCAGTGATTCCTTTTCATCGGTGAGAAGCAGCCAGGATGATGCAAACGGATAGACTTGCTGACTGGCCGCCGGAGTGCGACGGCCGATGGCGGAGATAAAGCTGCCAAAGTCCCAGGCCGCCATCACTCCATATGTGCCGGGCGGATAGTCGAAGTCATCCCCGCGCCACATAACGGGTTCATCTATTGGCAGAGAGGGTTCATCTGTGTTCGCTTTCATCCAGCGCAGTGACTCAACCCAGCCTTCGTTTATGATCATTATCTTGTCTATCCGTTTGCGTGAGGGAATGGGAGAGGCGACATGAGACAAAGGCCAGACTGGAATCACCATGGCAATGCTGAAAGAGATGGCGGCAATGATGGAAATCGGACTGCTTGCAGGCTGCTTTGAGACAGGCCCGTCATTGCATCTTTTCGGCCATGGCGGCAAGGCCCGCCGGGCGGAGAGAAATTTGAAACACTGTGCAGAAAACCATGCTGCTAACAGAGCTGTGAATGGCGGGGCCATGTAACCGTAATCACCTGTTCTCCACCATAACCCGATGATCAGCAAGGCCATGATGATTGGCGCCAATATAATATGGTTATGGAGTTGCAGCGTCTCTTCTGTTGTTAATGCTCCGGGAGGATCTGAATTCTCGGTCCGGCTTTGCCCCGATAACTCTTTGCGCAAATAAAACAGCCTGATCAAAACCAGAGGCATGGCCAGCAGTGCGATCAAACCCGATGGCCCCGCCCGTT
The DNA here is from genome assembly GCA_964437065.1 of uncultured Zetaproteobacteria bacterium. Lineage (GTDB taxonomy): Bacteria > Pseudomonadota > Zetaproteobacteria > Mariprofundales > Mariprofundaceae > Mariprofundus. The sequence continues at coordinate 11,800 of CAYTFI010000012.1, forward strand.
TCCAGATCAGTGATAGCGAAACAGAGTCATATTCAGCCACCAGCGCTGTCTTGACGTTGATCAGATTGCCCAACAGAAAGTCGGCTCCGGGGATGATTTTGATAGCCAGAATGAAAGAGATGCCAAGGACTCCTGCCATGAGAATGCCGGCCACAGGTCCCGGAAACCCTTTTTTGGTCAACCAGCTTCCCAGCCACAGCCAGGCCGGGATGCCGCAGGTCAGCCCTGCTGCCATGGCAATGCTCAGATAAAAAGGATAGGGGAGCATCACCAGCTCGGGCCGGATCAGGCCGAATGGAACAAGCGTAACGATGAGCCCGAGGCCGTAACGGGAGACAGCTCTGGCCAGCGGCGCAGTGTTCAGCCCTGAAGCAACCTGGCCGATTGCAAGGATGAGAAAAGTCAGGGCGATCAGAACCAGATAGACAGGGGCGCCGACCCAGGTGAAATAGAGCAGCGACAGCGGCAGGGCAGAAAGCCAGGCAGGTCGCCACCAGGGCGGATTTCGCCTTACGCTGTTTTCCAGACATCGCACAAGTCCGTATAAAACAAACAGGACAAGCAGCACTTCGGCCACATGATGATCGGCAAAACCGAGCAGGGAGCGATTGAGAAAGCGCCCCGGATACAGAGTGAGCAGAGCGCAGGCCAAAAGGGCGACAGACCGGGATGAAATCGAGGAGACCAGCAGAAAGAGAGCAAGAACGCCCAGCGTTCCGAGCACGGGAGGCAACCAGGCTGCAACCTGCCCGATTGGCGCGGCATTTGCCTGGCGCGGGCCAATAGTCAGAGAGATGGCTGCGATGAGCAGGTCGAAGAGGCCGGCGGTGGAGGAAGACATGCCACGGGGGTAATGGCTGCCATGATCAAAGCGCTGCAGATGAGGAAAGTGTTTAGCTGCAAACCGAGCGTGGCGAAGATGATAATAGGAGTCGACGCCGAAAAGGCGAACCTCGCCGGCAGCGGGGAAAACAAGCGGCAGGGGCGGAATAACCCGGACGAGAAAGGTGAAGCCGAGCAAGCAGACCAGCGCCGCAGAAATCCAGTGCTTTGGCTGTTTCACGTTAACGCGCATGGATTTTTCCGCCCCGTGATATGAAACATTATCACAGAGTGGAAAATTCCATGCAACCGCGTTATTTGTTTCATGTTAATCGGCGGCATCGCCAGCTCCGGTTGTCGGAGTTGGCTCAATCATCAGGCTGTATCTCCATAACAGCTCATTAAACCGGGATGCGCCCCTGTCTTTTGGCAACAACAGGATTCTCTCTCTGTAGTTCATGAAGTCTCCCAACAGTTCAGCCAGTTCGGTGATGGCATGTTCAGGCAGATGAGTCAGATCAAGAATCAGCGCCGACGCAGTGTGGGTGAAAAACCATGAAAACATTTCAGCCAATTCATCTTTGCTGAATGTCAGGGCGGGCTGATACAGCGTGAGGCTCGGCGCCATGAAACCATTTGAAAGATGCGTATTGGCAAGAATGGCATGCTTGCTTTTAAGCTGTTGAGCCATAATGTTTTTTATGACCCGACAGGAGTCATCGCTGTAGTCCGCTCTGTCTGAGAAATGTCTCTCGCAATAGCTTCGTATGCCCAGGCCCATAGCCCAGTCATTGATGGCCAGATACAGACAACCGGGCGATGTCCAGGGGATGCTCGTCAGAAAATGCCACCATCGCCGGGGGCCGCCAGGCCAGATGCCAAAGCGTAAGACCCTCCCCATCAAACAAAGCTTGTAACTCAGACTTCCTGTAGATTTCAGCGAAGCATTACGAAAATAACGGGTTTTGTTCTTAATGCGTTCGGCAATGTCCGAATCCTGAAACAGCGAAAAATAAAGGTTTTTATAGTGGTCGATCATTTCGTCGTAGGACATGTTTTCAGGTGCAATATTTGTGCCGGGCTTGGCGCCGATGTGCGAATGCCCGTCCGGGATGAGCCGCTGTTCCTGCTTCAGGCGATCATAGAGCGGCGTTCGCGGGATGGCGTTAAGCAGTGAAATAATGGATACCTGAATGCCCGACTGAATGATGAACCGATACTGCTGTTCGAATACCGACAGATCATCATGATCAAAGCCGACAATAAAACCGCCGTAAACATCCATGCCATGGGCGTAAATGGCGCGGACCGAGGTCAGCGCATCCTGGCGCAAATTCTGGAATTTTTTTGTTTGTTCCAGGCTTTTCCGATTGATCGTTTCGATGCCGATAAATATCCAGGCAAAATTGGCCTGCTTCATCAATTTCAGGAGCTCCGGGTCCTGAGCCGCGTCAACTGTCGCCTCGGCGCCAAAACGGAAGGGGAAATGATGTTGAATCTGATAGTCTATAAGGGCGCGAAGAAGCTCCTTGACTGCTTTTTTATGGCCGCTGAAGTTATCATCAACGAAAAATACGTGGCGCACGCCAAGAGCCCGTAAAGCATCCAGTTCGGCGCAAATCTGTTTGGGCGATTTGGTTCTCGGCTTTCGGCCAAACATGACGATGATATCGCAGAATTCGCACCGGTGCGGACACCCTCTGGAAAATTGCAGTGATGAAGACCAGTATTTGTCCAGCTGCAGCAAATCGAATCTGGGAATCGGGGATTGTTCCATATCAACTTCGCCGGTTTCCCTGTATAATTTATCAGGCTTGCCGGACTCGAAATCCTGACAAAATGCCGGCCAGATATATTCCGCTTCGCCGCAGATGACAGCGTCGGCGAACGGCTCATATTCATCGGGACATAACGAGGCGAAACTCCCGCCCGCCACGACAAAATAGCCTTGTTTCCTGTAATAGCGGAGCAGGCTCTTCTGCCGCTCGAATTGTTCTCCCATGCCACAAACGCCGATGATGTCGGCAACCGGTTGATGCGGCGCATGTTCGATGTTTTCATCAATAATGCTGACGTCCCAGCCTTCAGGACAAAGAGCCGCCAGCGTAGCCAGCCCGAGCGGCGCATTAAGCGCATGCGATTCTTTCAGAATATTATTAATCGTCCACTGAAAGCTCCAGAAGCTGTCAGGAAACTTCGGATTTATGAGTAACAGACGAATGCATGCCTCCTCTGATCATTGCATCGCGAAATCAGCGCAAGAGTTCGTGATGTGATCGGGATCGTAAAACATAGCCCATCAGCGCCAAGCCCGACAGAGTCATCAGCACGGCCATATACTGGCCCGGCGTCCAGCCAAGGTAGCGCGCGTCGGCGACACGCAGGGTGTCGAGAAAAAACCGCGCCGGGTTGTACAGGATGAGAAACAGGGCGACGAAAAAGCCGCTCGGCCATTGCCGCTTGCGCAGTAAAAAAAAGATCAGAACAATCAGCATGGTGCAGATCAGTTCAAGCAGCCCCAGATCAAAACGGGGGCCGCCGGGGAACCGCACGGCCAGCCAGTGCGTTGATGCAATGCCGGGGTGGTCGTGAGCCACCGAGCAGCCGGTGCGACCAAAGACCCAGCCGAAGGGAAAGGCGTAGGCAATGATATCCAGATGTTTGAGCAAGCGATTCACGCAAAGCTGATCATGCCAGCGCAAAAAAAGCGCGCCGCCGATGATGCCGCCAACCATGCCGCCGAATGAAGACATTGCACCAAAAAAATTGAGCAGAGCCAGCGGATCTTTCCAGACCGCTTCCGGATGATAGGCCAGCATGGCGAACAGGTGGGAACCAATAAAGGCAAAGATAACAACCCAGATAATAAAATTGGCGACGTCGTTGCGTGGCAGGTCGGACTGCTTTACCCGCTGCAAGGCAACGACATAGCCTGACAGAACTGCCATGGCGACCAGAATTCTGAAGCCGCTGATGCTCCATGCGCCAATTTCAAAGACCGGCGGTTCAATATAAGGGATCATGATGTCATCACTTCACGGCACAGATCTACAGCGGTGCAGCCGGAAGTCTGCCGGCTTCGATGCAGGGCGTTTTGCAGACGGGGCCTGCGCCGCAAACGCTGATGATAGGCTTGCTCGCTGAGCCTGAGTTGCACCAGCAATTCATCGAATTCGCTGCGCGCAAGCTGGCGGGCTTTGAATAACTGCATTTGAATCCGGCTCTGTACGCTCATGGCGCTATCGCCGCTGGTTTCGACGGACAGGAAAAGGGCATGCGGATGTCTGGCTGTGACCGCTGTCTGCACGCCATCGGAGACTGCGGAAGACGGCATGCAGCCAAACGGTTTGACACTGAGCGTCATATGCACGCGGTTGTTTTCTATGTTGTCGATCAGCATGCCTGCCTCGAGGTGACCCTCGCCGCCTCTTGCCTCAACATTGTAGTATTGATGCGCCAGATCGGCATACCGTCGCATATCGGTAAAATGATAATCTTTGAGTCCCAGCAAACGGGCATGGATCCGGAAGCAGCCGATCAAGGCCTTCCTGGCCAGCCAAAGCTTCAGCAGACGACGGCGCGGGGATACGCCGGCCAGGCCGCGCCGGCCGCCGTCGGCCTGTTTCAGACGCCGGCGCCGGCGCGTGTCGTAATCAGCCTGCCAGAGCATGTACAGAAACCAGTGGGTGAGCAATTGCGTTTCAACTTCTGCGCCTTCCTGCTCAAGGAAGCGTTGCAGATGATAATTGCCATCCCCTTCCGTGGTCATGGCCCAAAATTCCCCGGTGACCGAAACCCGCGGTTTAATTTGAGAGCGGTCAACGCTGATGGCGGAGAGCCGCTTGCGGCAGCGCCGCAGGGCGCGCCATACTGAGCGGCGGCGCTCGAACGCATGGGCAATTTCCTTTCGGCAAATTCCGATGACACGGTCAGTTTCCCCGGCATCGGTTTCGTACGGACGAATGCGGTACATCAGCGCATTCAGCGCATCGCCGACTATCAGCGCCTGCATGAGCTTGAGATACGTCCTGGCTGTTATATTCAGGCCGCCGCCTTCACCGAGGCTTTCCGTACCCTTGGCCTGTGAGAGAGTGAGAACCCGGAAGCCTTCAAAACCGGCATCACGCAATGCCTTGCGGTATTCGGTGATGTAGGCGCCAAATCGGCAGGGGCCGCATGCGCCGGCAGTTAAAAACAGGTATGATGTAATAATATCTGCTGTGGGAATGCCCTGCTTGTCTCGTAAAAAGCAGAGATATTTTATTAAGTTGCCAACAGTGAAATAGGCGGGATTGCACTGCCCCCGGTTGCCAAATTCCTTGCCCAGTTGCAGGGACTGATGATCCGGCACATCCAGGGCAATGATGCTGAAACCCAACCCTTTCATTGCCGCAGTAAAAAGATTGTCATGCGCCACGGTCAATCCTGCCATAAGCACGGTTGTCGTTGCCCGCCGGTCAACATCAAAGCGAGTATAAATCTTTTCACGGTATTGCGCCTTGTCGGGGCGGGGGATGCGGGCTGCCGCGCTGTTATTCATTGCGATATCTTTTCCTGAGCGGTCACAGAGCAGGTTTTACGGCGATGTCCGGAAGACTGCGGTTGCATCCTGATTGAGGGAAGTTGCCTTTCGGCTTCGTTATGTTGCTGTTCAGACACACGTTTGCGGTGAAGGGACAGGCTGTGAGCATATGTCTTCAGACGTATTTTGATTGAACTGGCTGGTTTGTTTGCATCGATGTCATGCAGTGTTGCAAAAGGGGTTCCCGAAGCCGCAACAATATTTTCAATCAGCGAATAAATCGGCGCATCATTGCCGCATTTAAAGCTGGACAGTTCCAATACGGCCAAATTGGGGTGGCGGGCGGCAAACTTCGCGGCCCATACCTTTTGCGCCGAATTGGCCGAATAGTTTTCAGGCCAGACGTCATTGATCGAAAGGGCGGAATCCACCACGTTATTGTTTAAATCATAGTCAAAATATGGCTGTAGCCAGGCCGGATCTTTGGGGATGGAGCGGATGCTCAGGACGGGGAATCCCATGGCCTGCAACTCTTCGGTGATCTGATGGTTGATGCCCGGATCATTGTGATAGGGGCGAGCAAGCAGCAGCACGCCTACGCCGCCCGTCTGCTCCAGCGACATAATCAGTTCACGGCCTCGCCGTTGCATGGACTTATCAAACTCGCCTAAAGCCAGCCAGGCCTGATCAACTGCGAAATCACTCTCATGCTCGGTAATGCCCAGCTTGTCGCGCCAGCATTGAAACAGTTGCGATTTGAGCAGGTTGGGCTCATTCATGGTGAAGGCGTCATCGATATATTGAATGCCGCGTTGTGCAAAAAAATCTGTTTCATGGGTGAAAGCGGCCTTGATAACGCTGGGAGCGCCGGCGACCACAGGGCAGCAGGCGTCATCCATCGTGGATTCCAGAAACGGGGGGACATGGGTGATGGCCGGAAAAAACAGATAATCAATCGGGCGCCGCTCATGGTGCTTGTGAAACAAAATATTGTGGATATGGGCCTGCACAGCCTTGGCCGGAAAACAGGGGTCGGTCGAGCCGTATTTGCCGCCCTCGGCAAACATCGCTTCGGAGGTGTTATCGCTAAAGATAATATGCCGTTTGGGAATGCCGAGCGTCTCAAGATAGGCCCGCCAGAATGGCGCTGTGCTCCACATATTCAGGACTCTGGGCATGGCGATTCGGATGCGCCTTCGCCGCTTCCATGCAGATTCAGAGCTGCGCTGGAAGCAGTGTTCGCCTTTTCGGCGCCAGAAGCGTCGCGATGCCGCCGCACTAATCCGTGAACCTGCGGCTGGCATGGCTGGAGGGTCGTAGTCGTGGCTAAAGCATAATTGCGCTTCTTCTGTGATCAGGTTCGGATGCCGCAGCATCAGGCTGCGCCGTTCGCTTTCCATTTCTTTAAGCGCCGCGTTGCCTGCAACTGCGCCCTTATCGCAGGAAAAACCGGAAATACAGCGAACATTCACATCATTCGGGGTGAAGGTGTCGATGAAGGTTCGGGTACATGCGTTGGGGCAAAAATTGCAGCGGGTCGATTGATCCGTACGGGTGGAATAACTCATGTTCACCGCCGCTTCGAGACCAATGAAGGTGCTCAGGCCCCGATGCTCGACAACACGCCGGGCTTCCAGCGCTGCGCCAATGGCGCCGGCTTCGCCGCAATGCGGGTGAATCATAATCTCGGCTTTTGGAACGCGCTGTTGAATATAATCGACCTGCGCCTTGACTGCTGCGAGATTCTTCTGGACGCCGCCCTGCAAGACAAAACGTTCACCCAGAGCTGCCATGCGGGGAATCTGCACCACGTATTGCCAGATGTTTTTCGGCAAGGCCATGGCGAGGCCGGCCATCAATTCTTCTTTATTATACCCTTCTCTTTGGAAATTGACGCGGTCGGAGTCGAGAAACACGGCGCAGCCGTAAGAAAAATTTGGCGTCAGTTTAGCCCTGAATGCGTACTCGGCATATTTTTCAACCGGCACGCCAAATTGATCGGCCATGGCTTGCAGCAGCATGCCGTTGCCTGCGCTGCACTGATTCGACAAGCGATAGTTTTTCATTTCACCATGCCGGAGCATCAGCACCTTGATATCCTGACCGCCAATATCGCAAATCACATCGACCTGATTGAAATAGTGAGAGGCGCTGCGCATATGTGCGACGGTTTCAACGATATTCACATCTGCCAGCAACGCCATTTCGAGAATATCCCCGGCATAACCGGTCACTCCGAAACCCAGGATATCAAGGCTTGCCTGCTGTTGATTCGCTTTCTCATGCATCGCGCGCAACATCTCTTTCATATCCTCCAGCGGATTGCCGCCTGATAATCGATATTGCTTGAGCAATACCTCGCCGTCACGGTCGAGCAAGACGCATTTCGAGGACGTAGAGCCGCCATCCAGACCCAGATAGCCTTGCATGCGCTTGCCCGGAAGCATGGGCGCAGGCGTGAATATCGGCGTTGCATATTGCGCCAGCCACTTTTCATCAGGGTGATCATCTGCCAGCAGCGGCGGCCCCGAGCAATCCTGAAGACGGCTTGAGCATTCATGTTCGATATAGCGGGCGAGCGCCTTTTCCCCTCGATAGGCGCCGACTGAGTCAGGCTCATTCCGACCAAACAGGACAGCCCCGTAGGCGGCAAACAGCTCGGCATTATCCGGCGCTGAAATCAGCTCTTCGATCGGGCGCAGCTGATCGTAATCATAACCGCGCAGACGCCAGTTTTCAGGAATGCGGTATTGCCAGCACCGGCGCAGGAAACCGAAGTATTTGTTGGGGCCGCCCAGAAGTATCACCTTGTCCCTGAGGGTGTTGCCGCGCACAAGCACCGACATATTCTGCATCACAATGGCATCTGCCAGCGAACACAGGATTTCTGCCGACGGCACGCCGCTTTTAAGCAGGTTGACAATATCCGTTTCGGCAAATACGCCGCATTTGGCCGCCACATGATGCAGCTTGTCCGGGTTGAATTGCAGCAGTTCCGCTTCTTTCCCGGATATGCCAAGCTTGAGCAGACATTTGTCGATGATCGCTCCGGTGCCGGAGGCGCATTTGTCATTCATGCTTGCGATGCTTTGCCGCCGCCCCGTTTCAGGACAGGTTTTGAACAGAATGATTTTGGCATCCTGGCCGCCGATTTCAATAACGCTGCCCGCTTCCGGATACAGCTTTTCCACCGCCAGGGTTACTGCATTGACCTCCTGTATGAACCGGGCGCCAATCAGCGGCGCAATCGGCGAGGCGCCGGAGCCGGTGATAAAAACACGAAAGTCCTGCTCCCGAACCTCAGCAAATGCCTTGCGAATTTGCTGCAGAAATTTCAGCGCCAGCTGCGCCTGTCTGGCATGATGACGGCTGCAACTTTTCCAGAGAATGGCGTCGTTTTCAGGGTCAACGACGATAGCCTTGACCGTCGTGGAGCCAATATCCATGCCGATGAAAAGCGAGTGCATGCTTGTTCAGGGGCGGCGGCGCATTTTATGAAACGCCGGATAAATATCAGGGCAGGGCAGCCGGAACGTTGCATTTGTCATGCAACGGATTCTCGCCATGACTCATTCGGCTTGCACGTATTATTTTTTACCCGAACCGGCGCAAAAAGGCCCGCCCTTGCATGGATCAGGGGCGGGCCGATTGTTAACCCGGGTTTTTCATATATGCCGCCTTAATGCGTTAGCAGGGCGTTGACCTTGCGAACAAAACCGGCCGGGTCTTCGGGCAGGGCGCCTTCGGCGAGGACGGCCTGGTCGAAGAGAATGCTTGAGAAATCGTTGATCTTTTCCTTCGACCGCATTTTTGCCAGGCGCCTGATCAGTTCATGATCCGGGTTTATTTCCAGAATCGGTTTTATATCCGGCACGCTCTGCCCGGCCTGTTTGAGAATGCGCTCCATATTGGAGCTCATATCGAACTGATCGGACACCAGACATGCCGGCGATTCGGTCAGGCGGTCGGTGACGCGCACTTCCTTGACCTTTTCACCCAGTGATTCCCTGATCTTTTTAACAGCCGGCTCCGCGGCCCTGGCCCTTTCTTCCTGCTCTTTCTTCTCTTCTTCGGCATTGTCCCCGATGCCTGAGAGATCCAGTTCCCCCTTGCTGATGGATTGCAGCTTCTTGCCGTCGAACTCGCTCAGGTGGGATGTGAGCCACTCATCAATACGGTCATGCAGCAGCAGCACTTCAATTCCCTTTTTGCGGAACACTTCCAGATGCGGGCTGTGTTTTGCCGCTGCCAGGGATTCGGCAGTAATATAATAAATGGCGTCCTGACCCTCTTGCATGCGCTCTATATACTCGCTCAGCGTTACGCTCTGTTCGTCGCATACGGTGGTCGAAAAACGCAGCAATTTGGCGATGCGCTCGCGATTTGCGAAATCTTCAATAACGCCCTCTTTCAGGCAGTTGCCGAATTCGCTCCAGAAGTCGGCGTAATCTGTATTCACTGTGTCGTCATCGCCGGTCTCGCCGGCCTTTTTGGCCATATCCTCGAGCATCCCCAGCACGCGCTTGGTTGCGCCCTTTTTCATTGCCTCCATGGCCGGGCTCTTTTGCAGGATCTCACGCGATATGTTCAGTGGCAGGTCGTTGGTATCCATCACGCCGCGTACAAAGCGCAGATAGCGCGGCAACAGATCTTCGCTCGCCTCCATGATGAATACACGGCGCACATAAAGCTTTACGCCGTGCTTGCATTCAACCTGCCACAAATCGAATGGCGCGCGTTTGGGCAGGTATAAGAGCAGAGTGTATTCATACTTGCCTTCCAGCCTTTGATGCAGACGGGCCAGCGGATCCTCAAAGTCGTGGCCGATATGTTTATAGAAATTGTTGTAGTCATCGTCGCTCAATTCTGATTTCGGGCGCGTCCACAATGCCGACGCCTGATTGACGGTTTCAATTTCAGCGGGCTTTTCCTCTTCGCCTTCGGCGGCGGGCGCCGGCATGCCCGTCATACGAATCGGAAAGGGAATATGATCGGCGTATTTGCTGATAATGGAACGCAGGCGGAACGATTCGAGGAACTCATCCGCATCTTCACGCAGATGCAGGGTGATCTCGGTGCCGCGAGTTTCTTTTTCGACCGTTTCCAGTACGTATTCGCCATCGCCGGCGGACTCCCATCGCACGCCATGCTCATGTTCCAGCCCGGCGCGACGAGTGGTCAGGGTGACTTTGTCCGACACCAGAAATGATGAATAGAAACCGACGCCGAACTGCCCGATCAGGTGCGCATCCTTCTCCTCATCGCCGCTCAACTGGCCAAAGAATTCTTTGGTGCCGGAGCGGGCGATAGTGCCTATATTGTCGATCACCTCATCGCGATTCATGCCGATGCCGTTGTCACGAACGGTGATGGTTCGCGCTTGTTTGTCTACGTCAATAAAGACATGCAGATCTGAATCGCCCTCATACAGCGCATCATCAGTCGTGGCTTCAAAGCGCAGTTTATCGGCGGCGTCGGAAGCATTGGAAATCAATTCGCGCAGAAAGATTTCCTTGTTTGAATAAAGCGAGTGGATCATCAAATCCAGCAGTTGTTTCACCTCGGTCTGAAAGGCATGGGTTTCTTTTACGGCTGTTGCAGTCATGGAGTCTCCTCGGAAATGGCACGAATTTGATAAGGTGCTAGTGTAGTGTTCTAAATTGTATGCATATTAAGACGAGACAAAAGAGGTTAG
>CAYTFI010000013.1:0-3033 GCA_964437065.1 uncultured Zetaproteobacteria bacterium
TTCGCTTTCCGTGGAGTAAAAAGGCCACGGACGGACTTTTTACGACTTCATCATACTTTGCACTTCGCCGACAGGCAGTCCTACAGGAGAAACAGTGGCTGTATTATTATTTAAACTGCGCAACGCCCCCGACCAGGAAGCTGATGAAATTCGCGCCCTGCTGAAGGCCAACAGCATTGATTTCTATGAAACGTCATCGGGCGCATGGGGCATATCCATGCCTGCAATCTGGTTGCATGATGAACAGTTGCTCAGCCAGGCGACGGAACTGATTGACGGCTATCAGCGTGATCGCCAATGCGCAGCCAGAGATGAATACGAACGGTTGCGCCGGCAGGGTCGGCAACGAACCATCATGGATCTGGTTAAGGAATCGCCTGTCCGGGCCGCCCTTTTTTTTGCCGCATCCCTGTTGATCCTCTACATCTCAGTTATGCCGTTCCTGGACCTGATCTGACAGGCGCAAAAAAAGGGCCCCCGCTGCGCGGGAGCCCTTAATTTTCCAACAGATAATTCCGGGTTTACCTGTGTACGCCAAGTGCGTCGCGCCAGCCGGGGAAGATTTTGTCGGCATCGTGCGGAAATGATTCAAATGCACGCGCAAACTCCTTGTGCTCCCTGGCGAACTCAAGCGGATCGGCGCCTTCGGCCCAGCATTGATATGCCTGATCCAGCGACTTGCCGCCGGCGGCAGGGCTATCGATATGACCAAACGCGCCGCCGCCGCAAGTATTAATGATGTTGGCATGGCCGAGATTCTCGAAGAAGCCGATCAGACGCAGCGCATTCATGCCGCCGGAGATAATCGGCGTAGTCGCCTTCATGCCGTGCCATTTCTGATTAAAGTACGTCCCCATGCACTCATCGCGCTCAATCATGTAAGCCAGCACGCGATCGTCAGCGCCGCCTTCCATCTTGCCATAGCCCATGGTTCCGGTATGGATGCCGGAGGCTCCCATCAGGCGGGCCATCTTCATGTGGACCAGCATAGTATAACCGCGCGGGTTCACTTCGGAAGTCGCCATGCCGTGGCCGGCGCGATGATAGTGCAGGAAGGTGTCCGGGAAGGTGCGGCGACAGGAAGTGACGCCGGCAGGGCCTGCCACGAAGCCATCCACCAGGAAGGCGACATGAGAAGCGCTGTTATATCTGGCAAACTCTTCCAGAATATATTCACCACGGGCCACCAGTTCATGGTGATCGTCGGCGGTAATATTGGCGGAGAAGAATTTCACTTCGCCGGTTTCCTGCTGCGCCCTGTCCATCGCCTGCGCAACCATCGGAATCACTTCCTTGGTCGGACAGAACGGCTGATTCGCCTGCGGCTCATCATTCTTGATGAACGTGCCGCCGAGCCAGAATTCGTAGCATGCCCTGGCGAACGGATCGGGACGCAGGCCCAGCTTCGGCTTGATGATGGTGCCGGCGATATAGCCGCCATTCTCTGTCGGACGACCCATGGTCTGCCACATTCCCGAGATATTGTTGGCCGGGCCGTCGAAGTTGCGCACCATGCATTCCGGCATGCCGAAATCAAGCAGACGCAGGCCGATAATATCGCCCATGCCCTGATTGTTGCCGACAATCAACGAAGTCATGTGCGCAACGCCGTGCTTGCCATCCAGCAGATTGCGGTCGAACAGATCAACGGGATAGGCGATCTTGATCAGGCCGCCCTTGTCGCCAAAGGCGTTTTCATCAATTTCATATACCAGAGCATCCACGCCACGCGTGAAATCATCGGTAGTGGATACTTCCACATTGGTGCCGGTGGATGACTCAGCGGCTACGTGAGCAGCTGTCGCCAGAAAGCCATGCCCCGGCTGCGGCAAAAGGCGATAAGCAGTCAACAGATGCCTGCCGCCGGCAATAAGATCTTCTTCTTTAAGACTGAGGTCTGAGTAACGATTCGATTGGTCCAATGCCATTAGGAACCCTCCATGTTAGTATTTGAGAGAATGACATCTTTGACAAGAGCCTCTCTTTTTCGCCGCAGAGCATAATAATCCTCTTTGCCGACGATGGGAACTCTAGAAATATCTTCCATAATGTAAAATCAGAGGTTATGATATCCGACATCAATTATTCTTATGGATGGCGCAAATGAACATCACCCTGAAACAGCTAAAAATACTCGAAGCCATTGCCGACAGGCAGAGCTACACAGGGGCGGCCAAGGCGCTTTTCATGACTCAACCCGCCGTGTCGATGCAAATCAGGCAAATGGAGGAGGAAATCGGCCTGCCTCTGTTTGAGCGACAGGGAAAACAGGTCTCGATGACCGAAGCAGGCGTTGAATTGCTCTATTATGCCCATCAAATCCGCCAGCAACTCAATGAAGCATCGAATGTCATGGAAGAACTCAAGGGCCTCAAACGCGGCAAACTGCACCTGACCATGGCATCGACAGCCAACTATTTTGCGCCGCAACTGATTGCCGCCTTTCACCACCAGTATCCCGGCGCCCAGGTCACCCTTGATGTCGCCAATCGCGCCGGTCTGATTGATGCGTTAAACAATAATGACAGCGATATGGTCATCATGGGACAACCGCCAAAAGATGACAAGCTCACAGGCATTCCGTTCATGGATAATCCGCTGGTGGCCATTGCCGCTCCATCCCACCCGCTGGCCGGTTGCAAACATATTCTGCTGAGGGATCTGGCAGATGAGGCGTTTATCGTAAGAGAGGCGGATTCGGGCACGCGCATCGCTATCGAACGCTTCTTCGCCAGGCACAACCTGCAACTGACTGCCAGCATGGAAATGAACCGCTCCGAAGCCATGAAACAGGCCGTCATGGCCGAGCTTGGCCTGGGCATCGTTTCGCTGCACACCCTGCAGATGGAGCTGGCCCTGAAACGTCTGGTCGTTCTGCATATCGAGGACTTCCCCATCATGCGGCAATGGCATATCGTGCACCGCAGCAGCAAACGCTTTGCCGCCATTCCCGAGGCGTTCAAAAATTTTGTGCTGGAACATGCGCGGGATTTAATCAACCTTGATTTGTAACTGCCCGGATCACCCCTGATT
>CAYTFI010000013.1:3133-22020 GCA_964437065.1 uncultured Zetaproteobacteria bacterium
ACGCCGGCCTGCTGAGTCGTTATCATTCCAGCGGAAAAACCATATGGCGCCCGCCCGCAAGCAGGCATTTTTGAGCGTATGAGCATGCAATGCCGGAGCGCCTGGAACAGCCGCCCTTTTCATTCACTTTTTTCTGAGTATCGTACAGGCATATTCGGCGGAGGGTTCCAGGCAATTCCATGACAAAAAAAATCGCAGCCACCTCTTTAGCGATTAGATTTTTTCATAATGCAGGATGTATGGATCATCGGGATCAAGGGTTCGCACCTGATTATGCGAACCCTTGCAGGATTCATGGCATCAACAGCCGCATCGCGAGCGCCCGCCGAAACACTACTTTCAGGGATGTGAACCAATGACCAATAACCATAATCAATTCGTCTTTTCATTTGAAGATGGCGATGGTAAAAACAAGCAACTGCTGGGCGGCAAGGGCGCCAATCTGTGCGAAATGTTCCAGATCGGCCTGAATGTGCCTCCGGGCTTTGTCCTCAGCACCGAAGCCTGCCTGGCTTATCTCCGGGAGAATCGGTTGCCCGACGGCCTGATGGATTCAGTGCATGACCAGATGCAAAGATTGGAAAGAACCACCGGCAAGGGCTTCGGCAACGGCGACAATCCCCTGCTTGTTTCAGTTCGCTCCGGCGCCGCGATGTCTATGCCGGGCATGATGGACACCATCCTTAATCTCGGCCTGAACAAAGACACCCTGCAAAGCGTTATCACTCAAACCGGCGATGAACGCTTCGCTTATGACGCCTACCGCCGCTTCATCCAGCTGTTCGGCGAGATAGCGCTCAATATTTCCGGCAAACTTTTTGATGAACCCTTCGCAACCGTCAAATCACGCGAAGGCGCCAAGGAAGATGTGGCCCTGTCGGCGGAAAACCTGAAAGAGATCAGCGAACTTTTCCTTGAGGTTGTTCATAGCCAGACAGGCGCCCCATTCCCGGAGGATCCTTATGAGCAGCTTGAACTTGCGGTCAAAGCGGTGTTCGCTTCCTGGAACGGCAGGCGCGCCAAAGACTACCGTCGTCAATTCAACATCACCCCTGACATGGCCAACGGCACGGCCGTATGCATATGCACCATGGTGTTTGGCAACCGGGGGGACGGCTCGGCAACCGGCGTCGCCTTTACGCGCAATCCGGGCACGGGCGAGAATCATCTCTTTGGCGAATATCTGGTGAATGCGCAGGGCGAGGATGTCGTTGCCGGCATTCGAACGCCCAAGCCGATTGATCAGATGGCGGATGAGATGCCCGATCTGTATCGGCAAATGGAAGAGCTGCGCGCAAAGCTGGAAACACACTACAGCGAGGTGCAGGACTTCGAGTTCACCATTGAAAGGGGAACGTTATTCTGCCTGCAAACGCGCAATGGCAAAATGAATGCCACCGCCATGGTGCGCTCGTCCGTCGAAATGGAGGCGCAGGGACTGATCAGCAAGGAGCGGGCGCTGCTGCGCATCGATCCTGAACTGCTTGAGCAGATGCTCTTTCCCCGCCTTGATCCGAATGCGCCGGATCAGGCCCTGGCCCAGGGTTTGCCAGCCAGCCCTGGCGCTGCATTCGGGCGCGCTGTGTTCGATGCCGACCGTGCTGAAGCCATGCACGAGAAAGGCGAGCGCGTTATTCTGGTTCGTGAGGAAACCAAGCCGGAAGATATCCACGGTTTTTTTGCCTCTGAGGCCATCCTTACCAGCCGGGGCGGCAAAACCAGCCATGCAGCTGTCGTGGCGCGCGGCATGGGCAAGCCCTGCGTGGCAGGCGCTGAAGGCATAGAAGTCGATGTGCAGTCCAAGCGCGCCCATATCGGCGATGTTATTATCCGCGAAGGCGACGTGATCACCATCGACGGCACCAGCGGCAACGTCTATCTCGGTGAAGTTCCGACTCTGGAGGCTGAGTTCACCGACGAGCTTAAAACACTGCTGTCGTGGGCCGATGAGAGGGCGAAACTGAAGGTGATGGCCAATGCAGATATTCCCGAAGACGCCCGGCGCGCCCTCAGGTATGGCGCCATGGGCATCGGCCTGTGCCGCACCGAACGCATGTTCAACGCCACCGATCGATTGCCTATCGTACTGGAGATGATCATATCCGATACGATGGAACAGCGTCAGGCGGCGCTGGACAAGCTGTTGCCGATCCAGCGCGGAGATTTCATCGAGTTGCTGAAAACCATGTCGCCCAATCCGGTGACCATCCGACTGCTTGACCCGCCGATTCATGAGTTTCTGCCTTCCGAAAGGCAGTTGATTGACGATCTTGTGCATCTGAGACACTTGCGCGATTCCATGCGCGGTTCTGAAGTGCTGGCCGCCTCCATCAGCCAGCTCTACCCCGGCGGCGTCGTGCCCGACGGCGGAGAGTTGCCTGTCGTGTTGCAAATGGCCGACCCCTCGCTTGTCGATGAAGCCATTGAAAAGAAGGAAATCATTCTGAGAAAGGTTCGCGCCCTGTTTGAAGTCAATCCGATGCTGGGCCACCGGGGCGTGCGCCTGGGCATCACCTCGCCTGAAATCTACAGCATGCAGATTCGCTCTGTGCTGGAAGCGGCCTGTGAATGCCAGAAACAGGGCGTTGAGGTGCATCCGGAAATCATGATCCCGCAGGTTTGCACGCATCACGAGCTTGCTTTTATCCGCAAGCTGGTGGAAAAAATAAGCGCCGATGTCGAAGCCGGATTCGGCATCAAGCCGATATTCAAATTCGGCACCATGATTGAAGTGGTGCGCGCATGCACCAAGGCCTCGATGCTGGCCAATGAGGTGGAATTTTTCAGCTTCGGCACCAACGACCTGACCCAGGCGACATTCTCCTTCTCGCGTGAGGATGCGGAAAACAAATTCCTGCCCATGTATCAGGAAGCAGGCATCCTCAATGACAACCCGTTCGAGGTGCTGGATATCACCGGCGTCGGTAAAATGATGGAACTGGCCATCGGCTGGGGCCGCGATGTGAAGCCGAACCTGAAAGTAGGCATCTGCGGCGAACATGGCGGACACCCCGCCTCCATCCGTTTCTGCCATAACATCGGACTGAATTATGTCTCATGCTCCGGGCCGCGCGTGGCAATCGCCCGACTGGCGGCGGCGCAGGCTGCATTATCTGAGGCTTGACGCATGCCCGGCGGCGGACGCGCCAGCCGCCGGGCAAGGGCCGCCTTGAAGTTGAAAGGCGGCGCTTACCCTCATTGAAAGCCAAATGCAAGTAAAAAAAGGTTGTTTTTCCACAATATGTCATTTACATGCCATGATTTGGCATCGTACCTGCTCTGATCTAATTAATCTTCGTAACTGTCTAATTTATATTCATAATATGGCGGAGCCTAATATTTAGGCGCCGACTTGCGCCTGAAACCCCGCCTTTCAAGGCATCAATGGAGCGCACTTATCCACACAATTATCCACAGACGCTGTGGAAGAGAGCCGACTCAACTCAGAGGGGTGAACAGCAAATCAATATCCTCCGCTGACCATAGCGGTGATTTCACGCCGCCGTGTTGATGAATGCCATCCGCCAGAGCCTGTTTGCGCGCCTGCATGGCAAGAATTCTCTCCTCTATCGTGCCCTCGGTAATCAGCTTATAAACAAACACTGCCTTATCCTGACCTATGCGGTGCGCACGATCCGTAGCCTGTCGCTCCACCGCCGGATTCCACCATGGATCGTAATGAATCACCGTATCCGCCGCCGTCAGGTTCAGCCCTACGCCGCCGGCCCTGAGGCTGATCAGAAATACCGGAACCTCATGATTCTGGAAGCGTTCCACCGGCGTGATCCGATCCTTGCTCTGTCCGGTCAGCTTCACATAATCGACGCCCCTGTCTTTTAAGGCGCTTTCGATCAGGCCCAGCATGGTGGTAAACTGGGAAAACAGCAAAATCCGACGTCCCTCTTCAATCATTTCGGGCACAATGTCCATCAGCATCTGAAGCTTGGCCGATTCGGGCGGCTCACCCTGCAGGCCGCCCAGCAGCCGGGGGTCGCAGCATACCTGGCGCATTTTCAACAGGGCGTCCAGCATAATAATCTGGCTCTGCGCCATGCCCATTGAGGCTACGGCGTCGCGCACCTTCTTTTTCATCGCCAGGCGTACGCTCTCATAGAGTTCGCGCTGCCCGCCCTCAATTTCAATACTGCGGATGATTTCTGTCTTGGGCGGCAATTCCAGCGCCACATCCTCTTTGCTGCGACGCAACAGAAAGGGACGAATGCGAACATTAAGGGCCTGTTGTCTTGCCGCATCCCCCTCGATTTCAACCGGTTTGCGAAACAGCTTTGTAAAACCCTTTTGATCATACAGATAACCCGGCATGAGAAAATCAAACTGCGACCATAGTTCGCCCAGATGATTTTCCATCGGCGTGCCGGTCATGCAAATCTTGTGGGTCGCATTCAGCCTGCGCACCAGTTTCGACACCCTGGCTCCGGGATTTTTGATATACTGGGCCTCATCAAGAACAAGCATGTGCCATGGCTGACCTGACAGCGCATCAAAGTCGCGCACCAGCAGCGGATAAGTGGTCAACACCACATCATATTCCGGCAATCTGGCAAAGTGCTGCGCCCGCTCAGGCCCGTGCAGGACAAGCAGCGACAACCCGGGGGCGAACTTTTCCGCTTCGCGTCGCCAGTTATGCATCAGGCTGGTCGGGGCGACAACCAGCGCCGGCTGCTGCAGGCGCCCCTCTTCCTTCTCCTTGAGCATATGCGCCAGCGACTGAACGGTTTTTCCCAGCCCCATATCATCGGCCAGAATGCCGCCCAGTTGCATCTGACGCAGAAACTGCATCCAGCTCAGCCCGTCGCGCTGATAGTCGCGCAACTCGGCCCTCAATGTTTCGGGCGCTTCACAGGTCGGAACATTGCCAATATCGGCCAACTGCCTCATGCGGCCAAGCCAGGCGCTTGCGCTGATCCGAATCGGCTCATTTAATCCGGCAAGGCTCTCTTCCAGCGCCAGAATCTGAGGCGCGCTGATCAACGTCGCATCGCTTCTGCCCGCCACAAACATATCCAGCATGTAATACAAAATACTGGCAACCATCTTGCCGGGCGCCGGCAGGATGCAACCATCGGACAGGGGCAACGCAATGCTCTCTTGCCGCCTGAATTCAGCCAGCGCCGCTTCCTGCAACAGTTCAGGCCGCCGCCCCACCCAACCGGCCAGCGCATCAATCAGATCAACCTCTTCGCCATCTTCAAGCCGCACTGAAAAACTGGTTCGCCCCATCAGATTGTTGCCGCTTTCCGTAATATCGAGATTCCAGGCGCTGGCTCGTTTCACCTTAAAGGCGAAGCTGTCGTCCGCCAGCACGCGAAAGCCCTGCTCCCTTAAATATGGCGACTCATGCAACACCCAGTCGGGCCAGTGGCCGGCATCATCGAGGGTGAAGGCATGGTCGGAATAATCAAACCAGGCGGCCAGGCGATCGTCCCGCATCGGATGCAGGCCAATGGCGGCAAGCGTGTCAACGGCTGCTTGTTCCGCCTGCATATCACGCACGTAATCCACAACCCTGTCGCCCTGAATGCTGCGCAGGTTTGCCGCCGCCTTCGTACGCACGCAGGCCGTCTCGCAGCCCTCATAATCAAATATAAGTTCAACCACATGGCAAACTTCGGGGGTCCGATAATTTCCCCACCTGGATCTCGATTTGATCGTGCTCAACATCGCCACAGGAACAGGCGGCACATAACGCCGTTCATGATCAAGACGTCCGGGAGCGGGAATGCCATCGGGAAGCTGTTCGCTAACGGCCTGTAATACTTCATCAGAACAACCCAGTTCGATAGCCGGCACATTCAGCAGGATCTCCGCCACGTCAGCAGGCTGGCCGCACTCGACGGCCCCGCACTCGCCATTTTTGGCGTCAATAAACCACGGCGGCGATGTCGGCACGATGAATTCACCCCGATCCATCTGCAAGGTCAGGCGCTGATCGCCTGCGCCGGTAAGTTTCCACATCCATTCGCCGATGCGTTTCTCACCCCGTTTCAGGGCCGCATTGTCTTTGCTTTGCCAATGACAACGCCCGCTTGTCAGCGCCCGCTTGAGTATGCTTAATCCCTCTTCGCCCCTGATTCTGTAGCCGTGCAGCGAACTCAGCGTCCTGTCCATGGCAACCTCGCGCAGAATGCGCTCATCAGCGGGCAAAATAAATTGCGGCGTATTATAGTTCAACACATTGGCGGCCATGTATGGCGTCGCCTTGCCATAGCCGCCGGTTTTCAGAATACGGGCAGAAAGAAAGGACAGCCGAATGCTCTGATCGCCGTTCAGCTCCAGAATATAGAGCAGGCGTTGTTTGACTCCGGGCGAATACTCCTGCGCGACAGGCTTGCCCTCTTTCACCTTTTCCAGCATTCCCAGCCACTGGCTGAAGGCCTGCGGCATCGGCTCGCCGACCTCGGCCTGAAACAGGCCGGACTGCTTTCTCTCCTCCATCACCTTATATAAAACAGCGGCCACATGTTTACAGTCGTTGCGCATCGGGCAGGTGCATTTGCTTTTCATGCGCCGGCCCGGAAGCAGGCGAACGAGAACGCTGTATGGCCGAACGTCCCGCCCCCGCACCACGCCGATAATGAAATTGTCAGCTTCATCCGTCTCTGCGCTCACCACCTTATGCTGCCGAAAATATGTCTTGCCCCGCCCGGCATAGGTTCTGCCCAGCCATTGATGGATCAGTTCATCTGTAATTTCCGGAAAATCACGCATTGGATGCATTCATTTTCAATCGCAATATTTCATCGCGATGCAGCGCCGCATCCTCAAAACGCAGATCAGCGGCGGCCTCGGCCATCAGCCGCTCCAGTTCATTGATGCGCGCCTGCCTTTCCGCCTCGCTGACCGGCTCAGGCTCGGCCACCTCAGGGATATGCCCGTAATCCATCTCATAGACCGAGCCCAGAATATCCTTGATCTCCGATTTCACCGTCTCGGGCGTAATATTATGTCGCTCGTTATATGCCAGTTGCCGGGTGCGGCGGCGCTCGGTCTCGTCCATGGCGCGCTGCATGGAGCCGGTGATGTGATCGGCATACAGAATCACCCGGCCTGCGGCATTGCGGGAAGCGCGGCCAATGGTCTGCGTCAATGAACGCTCGGAGCGTAAAAACCCCTCTTTATCGGCGTCAAAAATCGCCACCAGCGCCACTTCCGGAAGATCCAGCCCCTCGCGCAGCAAATTAATGCCAATCAGCACGTCAAACACGCCGAGTCTCAAATCGCGCAGAATCTCCATGCGTTCCACCGTATCAATGTCCGAATGCAGGTAACGCACCTTCAAATCCAGCGTGTTCAGGTATTCACTTAAATCTTCGGCCATGCGTTTGGTCAGGCAGGTGGCCAGCACGCGACAACCTGCATTGATCACCGCATTGGCCTGTGAAACAAAATCATCCACCTGCGTCGCCGCCGGCAACACTTCAATTTCCGGGTCAACCAGTCCGGTGGGCCGGATAATCTGTTCAACAATAACGCCCTGGCTGCGCTCCAGTTCATAAGGCCCCGGCGTGGCGGAGATATAAATGGTCTGCGGCGCCAGGGCCTCGAATTCATGGAACTGCAAGGGGCGGTTATCCAGCGCCGAAGGCATGCGAAAGCCAAAATCAACCAGAGTCTGCTTGCGTGAACGATCACCCTTGAACATGCCGCCGATCTGCGGCACGGTGACATGCGATTCATCCAGCAGAACCAGCGCATTATTGGGCAGGTAATCGAGTAATGTGGGCGGCGCAACACCGGCTGCGCGGCCGGTTAAATGGCGTGAATAATTCTCCACGCCGGTACAATAGCCAACCTCCTGAATCATCTCCAGATCAAACATGGTGCGCTGCTCCAGCCGTTGCGCCTCCACCAGCTTGCCCTGATCATGCAGCTCGGCCAGCCGTTCAGCCAGTTCCGCCTTGATCGCCTCCATCGCTATCAGCAACTGATTGCGCGGCGTGACAAAATGGCTCTTGGGGAAAAAAGTATATTTGTGCAGCGCTTCGATCCGCTTTCCGGTCAGCGGGTCAAACCTGCTGATGGCATCGATCTCATCGCCAAACAGTTCAACGCGAATGGCAAAATCCTCGGCATGGGCCGGAAACACCTCCAGCACATCGCCGCGCAGGCGAAATGTTCCACGATGAAAATCCATGTCATTGCGCTGATATTGCAATTCAACCAGCTTGTTCACCGCCGCGCGCTGATCGATCTCCCGCCCCGTCTCCAGATAAAGCAGCATGCCGGCATAGGCCTCCGGACTGCCGAGACCGTAAATACAGGAAACCGATGCGACAATAATCACATCCTCCCGCTCCAGCAGCGCCCGCGTGGCGGCGTGGCGCATGCGATCAATATGCTCATTGATGGATGAATCCTTCTCAATATAGGTGTCCGAAGACGGCACATAGGCCTCGGGCTGATAATAGTCGTAATAGGAGACGAAATACTCCACCGCATTATCGGGGAAAAACTGCCTGAATTCGCCATAAAGCTGCGCCGCCAGTGTTTTATTGGGCGCCATAATCAGCGTCGGTTTCTGCGTCCGCTCAATCAGGCATGCCATGGAATAGGTTTTTCCCGAGCCGGTCACGCCCAGCAACGTCTGATGCTGTCTGCCCTCGGCCACGCCGCGGGCCAGTTCGGCAATGGCCTGCGGCTGATCACCGCGCGGCTCAAAATCCCCGCACAGTTTAAATTGCATTTTTTAAACTGCCTGTTCTTTTCTGACGTAATGCAAAAAGCGGCTGACGCGCCCTTCCCTGATGCCGCGTAGTTCAAACTTGGTCACAGGCCGATCTTCATCCCGCTCCACAAAGCCGGCGGCGCCGGCTACATTGCGCAACCCCGGCGTTGCATCAAGAATATCGCGCATCCATTCGGCCAGATCGGGCTTGTCCGTCGCCAGCTTGATGAATCCGCCCGGCTTGAGACGCGTAACGATCAACGCTGCAAACGCCTTCTGGATTATCCTTCGTTTATGATGCCGCGTCTTGGGCCATGGATCGGGGTGATTGATAAACACGCCGTCGAGCCGGCCCTCGGCAATCTGATGCTGTAACACATATTGCGCCGGCAGTTGTGAAATCCGGCAGCGGTCAATCACGCCGGCATCTTCCAGACGCCCCACTGCCTTGGCTACGCCGGGCAGATAAATCTCCACGCCGACAAGCTGCCAATTCGGATGAGTTGCGGCCAGATGCACCAGAAAATCACCATTGCCAAAGCCTATTTCCATCACTGCCGGGGCCTCGGCGGGCACGCCGGCATCGCTCAGCGTCATTCCCCTGGCAAGTCCGATTTTCGGCAACCACGCGAGCAGACGCGCCTGCTGCCCGCGTGTTACAAATCCGTTCTTGCGCCCGTAGGTGCGCATCTCATGCTGGGCGTGTTGATCCCTGAATTCTCTGGTTAACCGCATCCGGCCTACTCTACGGCAAAGAAACAGATAGCCAACTGATAACTGGCCGGTTCACTGCTTTCTGATGGCAGTGAACAACGCGCCGGCATGATTTTTTCTACCCTGCTTCGCAGCATGGAAAAAACGGTGCGCGTCAGTAGCTCTTGCGAAACTCCGTGGCATGGCATTTGGGACATGGCGGAACACGGCCTGTCTTTTTGAAATGCGCCTCAAAACCGCAAGCCATGCAGGTCAGGGTTCCGGCGCTTGTAATCTCTCCGGAGCGACAGGAAATCGCCTTTTCGGTTCGCTCCGCCGCACTTGCCAATGCGCTGCCGGCAGCGTTCAGCAGGGAAAAGAGCGAAGACAGCGCACCGACGCCGACGCGTGTCGGATTAAGCTTTAATCTGGCTTCCTGGCGCACCATGTCGGCCAGCTGGGCAAGATCGCGCTCAAGGAATGACTTCAGATTATTTCCCTGCTCTTCGCTGAATGCGCCGGCTGAGGTGAGCTGCTGCCGCGCTTTTTCCATGGCGACATGGGCGAATTCGGCGCTCTTTTCTGCCCCGGCGTCAAACAATTCCTTAAAGCGGGCGGCAAGTTGATCATATTGATCCGTCGCCTCGGCGCTTGCTGAATCGACATCCATTTGCGCCATTACAACATCAACGAAGCCCGAAGTTGTCAGCTTTGCAGCCCCCTCGACCAACCGGTTGAAATCATAGCTCGCCGTTTTGTCTGCAATGACGCCATGAACCGCCCGCAAAACAAGAACAGCCGCCTCTGTCCAGCCAATATATCGCAACATCATTTCGCCGGCCAGCGCCATGGCGCAGGGATTGACCGTCGATTCTTCCGCATGCTTCAACTCGGAGCCGTGCACTGCTTCAAAAACGGCATGCCCGGAAAGATAGTTGATGCAGGCGCCCGGCATGCCATCGCCGTCCGCCTGGCGCAGGCAGACGTGGAGGCCATGTTTTTGGCGCAAAATAACTTCCGTTGGCGCCGCCAGCAGCCCGCTGACGGCGATGAGGTATTGACTCAACGCCTCGAATGTTTCCTGCGGCAACAATTCATCCTCGCACAGATCATATATTTCCCTGGCCCTCTCTCCGGCATAAGCCTCCATCCATGCGATTTTTCGCTTGCCGCCATATGCCCTTTCGACTGCTGCATCAATTATCCGCCGTGCTGCGCCCCAGATCTCGGAGCCGGCGCCATCGCCCTCGATAAAGACAACAATCGGTTGCTCAGGCACTTGCAAACGACCATGCGCGCCCATAGTAATTTTCTCGCCGCCTTGCGGCAGGTTTATTTTATCAAATGCCATAATACGCCTCTCTTTTCTTCATTCTTCGCGCCTTTGCGCCTTCGTAGCGAAAATAACGCGTGCTTAACCAACTGCTCGCGAAGACTGCCGCAAATATGTATGATTTGGCTATTCCATTCCACCACGATGAAAACAGGGGCCATGGGCATGCGAAGCATCGACACCAAATATCATTTCATGACCAATGACGGTCGTTATTTTGATTACGAAGTTCGCATTAATCCACAAACCGGCGAATCCATAACGCCTGATATCAGCGGCCCGGACTGGACAAGGCTGGCCTATCACCAGTGCGGCTGCTGCCCGCTTAACCCGGACGAGACCACCTACTGCCCTCTTGCAGTGCAAACCAGCAAGGCAGTTGATTTCTTCAGCAAGACGCCATCCTATCATCAACTTTCTGTCACCATTACCAGCAGGCGGCGTCAGATGACCTTTAACACGGATGCCCAGAATGGCATGAGATCGTTGATGGGACTGGTGATGGCCATCAGCGGCTGCCCCAAAACCGCTTTTCTTCGCCCCATGGCGCGCTTTCATCTGCCTCTGTCGGATATCGCTGAAACCCACTACCGGGTTGTATCCATGTATATGTTAGCGCAGCATTTTATCCATGCCGAAGGAAAAGAAGCCGATTGGGAAATGAATCATCTAAAAGATATTTATGCTGATATCCACACAGTCAACTCTGCCATGATAGCCCGCATGAAGGATCATATTACCCAGGACGCTCCCATTAACGCGCTGGTGATTCTTGATATCTTCGCCCTGTATGTTACAGAATCCAAATCATTTAACCTTGAAGATCTCCGCATGATATTCGCCCCCTGGTTTAAGCAGGCTTAACGCGGCAGCCACTCAGATTATTCCCTGATTTGAGCAGTTGCCATCATTCAATGACGTGCAACTCGGCCCGGCGGTTTTGCGCTCTGCCCTCCTCTGTTGCATTATCTGCGACAGGATAATATTCGCCATAGCCTTTGGAGCTCATGCGCGAACCATCAATGCCAAGTTCCACTAAATATGCCTTCACAGCCCTGGCTCTTCTGATCGAAAGCTGCAGATTATAAAGATCACCGCCGAGATTATCCGTATAGGCCACAATCTCAATTCTTGAATAGGGATAATTATTCAATTCGCCGACAATACGCCGCAGAATCGCCTTTGACCCGGCATTCAGCTTATGGCTGTTAAAGGCAAAGTTCACACCCTCAAGACGAATAATCTGAACAATTTCTTCTTGCTGAGGCTCTTCTGCAACCGCTTCCCGTTCAACAGGCTCGGCCACCCTGAATACTTCAGGCGCCGATTCAGCCGCCGGCTCAGACTTGGTCTGAGGCGCAGGCTCAACACGGCGCAAATCAACAGGCGCAGGCTCCGGCTCAGCGGCCTCGACAACCTCCTCGACAGGCATTTCCGGCTGATCGTCGCCCAGGGCGTAATTTAACGAGACCATCACGCCCGGAGCAAAAGTGGTCAGGCCGCTGTTTCTTGACGACACGGGAATGCCCGGTATGTAAACGCCGGCATCGACAATGAATCGCGGCGCCGCCTTCCAGGAAACGCCTGCGCCAAATCCAAGCGCTGCAAAAGTATCTGAAAAGGTCTTCCCGCTGGTCTTGTTCACAAGTTTTTGCCTCAGCGCGCCGAGCGTCATCAAGCCATATACGCCGAACTTTCCGGAATCAAACTGGCGACCGCGCAAATAGACCTGAGCATTCACAGGCGATTTTATGCTTACCGTATTGACGCCATTGGAATCAGTCTTGCTTTGTCCGGCGCCAAATATTACGCCCGCCTCCCAGACAGGCGTAACGGCATAACCGATATTCACCGTAAAATTTGCAGCACTGGCGCTGAATTTCGTCTGGCCCGGGATCCTGGCGCTCATCGCTGCAATTCCACCGCCTACGCCAAGGCGCACTTTCCTTATTTCAATGCCGTTTCCGGCCTTCGCCGGACTCGCCGCCATGATCAGCATAATCAAGGCCATACTGGATAAAATACGCATGCGCATGTCTGGCTTCCCCTCCGTCCTCCCGTCTGCATCAACGCAAACAGGGTGTGCAAATCATGAATTTACTATATTGATAAAACCATAAAAAGTCCATTCATGGACTTTTTATGGTCATCATAGTTGATTGTATACGATTCAGCAACTTACTGTGCGAATTAACCACGCAACTGACCCAATATGACACAGTCAATGGATGCATTTCACCCCTCCCCGGCCTCCGTGTGCAACTGCCATGATCGTCTGTAACCCGATCTGCTCACAGCCGCACATCAACCCGGGGGTTGCCTTTTCACATTTTTTCGCTAAATATCAGCTATCCATGAATACGAAGATAATATTGATAGCATGAACGATCAAGCTGAAAACACAACCATTCATGGCGGTGTCATAGCCTGTCACGAGTGTGATTTGATTCACTATGTCGAGCAGATTCCGAAGGGACGAAATGCGCACTGCCGCCGTTGCGGATCGGTGTTGTGGCAGCATATACCCAACAGTCTTGATCGAACTCTGGCGCTGAATCTGGCCGCCCTTGCCTGCTTTATTGCGGCCAATCTTTTTCCCTTTCTGTCATTGGAAATCGCCGGTCGGGTTGAAAGCAATGTATTTATTGCCAGCGCCATCGCCCTGTTCCATGAGGGCATGGGCGGACTGGGTCTGCTTGTTTTTCTGACCAGCACATGTTTTCCCTTTCTGACCATTATCGGCATGTTGTATATGCTCCTGCCTCTGAAATTCTCAATCCGGCCGCCCGGGCTGGCCCGGGTTTATCGCTTTATTCGCGCCATATCGCCGTGGAGCATGCTCAGCGTGCTGATGCTGGGCATATTACTGGCTATCGTGAAGCTTCAGGACATGGCGACCATTATTCCCGGCATTTCCCTGTATGCATTTATTGCGCTGCTGATCACGCATACAGCCGCCAATGTCAGCTTCAGCGCTTCAGTTCTATGGCCGATGGGCGAAGCGGATATCATCACCCCCGGCGGCGGAGAAACTGCAGCGCAACAGGGCCTGATTCATTGCCATGCATGCAGCCTGCTGGCGCCTGAACCCGAACCGGGGCGCGCCGGCCTCTGCCCCCGCTGCGCCAGCCCGCTGCATCGACGCAAAGCCAACAGCCTTGAGCGCACATGGGCGCTGATTTTCACGGCGGCGCTGCTGATGATCCCGGCCAATATTTACCCGATCATGACTGTTATTCGCTTTGGTCAGGGCGATCCGAGCACCATTCTCAACGGCGTGATTCACCTGATTGCAGCGGACATGTGGCCGCTGGCCATGATTGTATTTTTCGCCAGTATTCTTGTGCCTGTGATCAAGCTGATTACATTGAGCTTCCTGGCCATTTCGGTGCAGCGAAAATCGACATGGCGACCCCGCGATCGCACCGTGCTGTACCGGGTCAGCGAAGGCATCGGAAGCTGGTCCATGGTCGATATATTCCTCATCGCCATCCTCACTTCACTGGTCAGCCTTGATGCGCTGGCTACCATACGCCCCGGCATCGGCGCGATTTTTTTCGCCGGCGTCGTGGTGACTACGATCTTTGCGGCGAGAAGCTTCGACCCTCGCCTCATCTGGGATAATTATGGCAAAGCCTGACTCAACGCAAACAAGCGGCGCGGCCGCTCCCGTCATTCGCAAACGCGCCGGCATTTCGCTGGTCTGGCTGATTCCGCTGGTGACTCTGATCATTGGCGGCTGGCTCATTTTTAAAACGCTGTCGGAAAAAGGGCCAGAAATCACCATCGCCTTTAAAACGGCTGAAGGCATCGAAGCGGGCAAAACCAAAATAAAATACAAGGATATTGAAATCGGCGTCGTCACCGGAGTAAGCTTCAATGCCGATTTTTCGAATGTCATCCTGAGCGCAGAATTAAATCAGGGAACAGAGCAGTTCTTGCGGCGCGACACAAAATTCTGGGTTGTAAAGCCAAAGCTCAGCCTACGCGGCGCTTCCGGCCTGAGCACGCTTATTTCCGGCTCGCACATCGTTATTGACCCTGGTCAGGGCGAACCGCGCAGGGCCTTTACCGGCCTCGATGAAGCGCCGCTGATCAAAATGGCCGAGGCCGGCAAGAAAGTCGTGCTGCAGGCCAAACGCCTGGGCTCGCTTGATATGGGCTCGCCGGTTTATTATCAGGGACTGGCGGCCGGCGAAGTGCTGGGCTATGAATTGGCCAATGATCAGGAAAGTGTTTTCATTTATGCCTTCATCAAAGCGCCATTCGATGAACTGGTGCGCAGCAATACGCAATTCTGGAATGTCAGCGGCATGGATATTTCGATGGGAGCAAAGGGCTTCGACATGCACATGGAGTCGGTTCAGTCGCTGCTCTTCGGCGGCATCGCCTTTGAAACGCCCGATTCTCTTGGCAGGATTAAAAAAGATGTGGATGGCCTGGTATTCACGCTGTATGAGAATCACGACAGCATCAGTGAACACGCCTTTATCAAAAAGTTAAAATTTATCGCTTTCTTCGACTCATCGGTGCGCGGGCTGGCCATCGGCGCGCCGGTTGAATTCAAGGGCATCAAGGTTGGCTCCGTGGTGGATTTGCGGCTGGAGTTCAACCGTGGCGATGTCAGCTTCCGCATCCCCGTATTGGTTGAAATCGAACCGGAGCGCATCATTGAGCGGGGCGTGAATGCGGCGAACCCGCCGGACGACTTGCTCAAACAACTGGTGGATCACGGCCTGCGCGCCAGCCTTAAAACCGGCAGCCTGTTGACCGGGCAACTGTTTGTGGCGCTGGACATGCATCCCGGCTCTCCGCTGCGTCTGTACGCCGACAAGGACATCCCCTTCCCTGAACTGCCCACCATCGCCGGCGGTCTGGATCAGATGACTGCATCCGCAACCAGGATTATGCGCAAACTTGAAAGCATCGATGTGGAGCGCATCAGCCGGGAAGTGCTGCAAACGCTGAGTGGCATCAACAAGCTGGTGAACACGCAGGATGTCAATGGCGCTATCCTTGAGATGAAAAAATCCATGATTGCGCTGCAAGGCCTGATGAAAACATTCGACAGACAGGCTGAACCGCTGGCGGCAAATGTTTCCGCCACCATGGTAAATGCCCGGGAGACGCTGAAACTGATCAACCGGGAACTCAAATCCGGCTCGTCGATAATGGAACTGGCCGACGAACTAACGGAAACAGCGCGCTCCATCCGGGCACTGGTTGACCTGCTGGAACGCAACCCCGATTCGGCCATTTTTGGCAAGCGTCGTTCAGGAGATTGATCATGCAATTCAGACTTTTACGATTCATGGCCCGGCCCGGATGCCTGCTGATACTCATCGCCCTGCTGGGCGGCGCATGCAGTTCGGTCAACACCAGATTTTATCTGCTCAACCCGGTTCGCAACGGCGAACCTGCAAGCGCATCCGAACAGGCAATCGTGGTGGAAATATCCAGATTGCAACTGCCGCAATACCTTGAACGGCCCCAGATTGTCAGCCGCAGAAGCGACAACCGGCTGGTGCTGGCTGAATTCTCCCAGTGGGCCGGCAACCTGCGAAAAAACATGATGCGCGTCATGGCGGAAAACCTGTCTCGCCAACTGGCGACGCCGATGATTGCCATTGCGCCCGACCATGCCGTATCTGCGCCCGATGCGCGCATTGAGCTGGAAATCATGCAATTTGAACGCCTGGCAAGTGGCAAGGTGTCGCTGATTGCGCGCTGGCGGCTGTTCGACAAAGACGACAAGCTGTTCCGGACGCACACATCAAGGCTGCTCAGCGAACCGCTTGCGGCGGCTGCCGATTATGATGCAACCGTATCGACCATGAGCGAATTGCTTGGTGAACTGAGCCGGAACATCGCTACGGCAATACTGAATCAATTATGAGACATGCTCTCTCGAGAGCGCTCCAATCCTTCCTCAAGATGCTGGCATGGGCGGCGATGCTGATCATGTTGGCGCCTGCCTGCGATGCCGCCGCAACATGGACTGGCCGGCGCATCATGGAGGAATCTTTCAATCGTCATGCACTATTTCCATATGTGCTGGAACGACAGTCCATGATTTTGATTGATGCCGCCGGCAACAGCATTGTGCGCAAGTTAAGCCGATATTCCCGCATCGAGGCGGATGGCTCGGTCAAATACCTGTTGCGCTTTGAGGCGCCGGAGGTGTTGCGGCGAGTCGCCCTTCTTGCCATTCGCTCCGCCTCGGGACGGGAAACAAGCGCCATCTACCTGCCGGCCTCCGGCGAAGCGATGAAATCTACCGGCAACGGCGGGCGCAGGAGCCGCTTTCTCGATAGCGATTTCAATGTCGGCGATCTGCTGCCGGAAAAATTATCGGACTTCCACTATCAGCGCCGTCCCGATCAAACCCTGGACAAGGTTCAGTATTATGTTGTCGAGGCCTCCCCCAAAACCGGCGCGATTAAAGATGCAAGCGGCTACGGCCTGCGCCGGCTTTTTATCCGCAAGGACAATTTCTTCATTTTTCAGATCCTGTATCTGGATGCGAAAGGCCATCCGGAGAAGCGCCTGAGCAACCATGACCTGAAACGTGTTCATGGCGATATGTGGCGCGCCAATATGATCCTGATGGAGAATTACAAGGCGACCCATAAAACACTGATCAAGGTCAACAGGCGTATTTTTTCCAGTGATGAGGCGCCGGCAAGGCTGTTCACGCCGGCATGGCTGATGCAGGGCGCCGGGCCGACAAATGTTGACGGAGTACGGCAGCAGCAATGAAAAAGATCATGCTGCTGGGCGCTACGCACAGCCTGACGACATTTATTTTCCTGTTGTCGGCCACGCTGCTGTGCGCCCTCGGACTCCCCCGCCTGCGCATTGAAACCGGCTTCAACAATCTGATTCCCGCCCATAGCAGCGACAAACAGGCCTATGATCGCATCGCGGGCGAATTTGGCTCGGACAATAAAATACTGGTCTATATTCACGAAGACAATCTGTGGACGCCGGACAAACTGGCGGCGCTGGAGCGCTTGCATAACGCCCTGACGGGGCTGGACTTTGTCGAGCGCGTTGATGACTTCTTCACCCTGCGCAATATCAGCGGACGCGCCGGCGCAATCAGGGCGCGCCTGTTTATGCGGCATGCGCCCGAAGACCAGCCTTCTGCCGACAGAGCGCTGAAAGAGGCGCTTGAGAATCCGATTATTTACGGCAATTTCATCTCCGGTGACGGCAGCGTCGTCGCCATGCAAGTCGCCCTGCGCCACGGGCTTGACGATGATCAACGGATCAACGCCCTGCTTGAGCAGACGCTGGCTCCGTATCAAGATCAGTTTCAGCAGCTGTTTCAGGTGGGCGGGCCGAGAATCAACGACGAGCTTCAGGGCATTCTGCTTTCCGACATCAGGCTGTTGGGGCCGGCATCGGCGCTGACGCTGGTGTTCGCTATCCTGGTTTTTATGCGCAGCATCACAGCGGCCTTCGTGCCGTTGATAACATCGGCTGTCAGCCTTGTCTGGACGTTCGGATTGATGGGCTGGCTGGGCATTCCTGTCAACATTTTAACTGCCATGCTGCCGTCGTTAATCGTGGCCATTGGCTCCACTGAAGATGTGCATATGGTTGAGGCTTATGTTCAGGGCCTTGCCATTGGCGGACAGGGCGAGCGCACGTCCGCCGTGCTCTTTATGATGAGGCAACTGGGCGCACCGCTTTTGCTGACTATATTGACCACTGCGCTTGGCTTTGCCAGCAATATGCTCAGCAATATCGGCCTGATCCATGATTTCGCCATCGCCTCAACCCTCGCCATGCTGTCCAATGGCATGATCACCCTGCTGCTTGTGCCAATCCTGCTGCGCGTGATCGGGCCGCGAAGACGAAGGGGCGGCAAGGCGCGAGAGGCAGGCGTCACCGGAAGACTGGCCGGGGCGCTGGACAGATTTCGTCATCGTTATCCGGGCATGATCCTGTTAATCACGGGGATCTTATGCGCCTTTTTTATTTTTGAGGCGTCCAAATTACATGTCAGCAATGATCCCATGTCGTACTTCAGACAGGATCGACCATTGCTGCGACAACTGGATGAAATTCATCGGCGCCTGTCCGGTGCGAAGGTGTTTTTTATCACCCTGGAATCTGATCGCGTCGATGCATTTCAACGCCCTGAAAATATTGAAAAACTGGTCAACA
>CAYTFI010000014.1:0-21492 GCA_964437065.1 uncultured Zetaproteobacteria bacterium
CTGCCGCCGCTGTCTTGCGTGATTTTGCAGCCGCAAGAGTTATAAGGATTATTATCCTAGAAAGAGCAGTTGGAAGTGCGTATAGAGTGTAAGATATTGATTTGAAGGGTGTAATGAAAAAATGCGGAGTCACCTTATTGGTGATGAGCATTTTTTTCATATAGCCAGGCAAATCAAGAACTTGCGCTATCTGCGTGCTATCAACTGCTTTTTCTAGGATTATTCAGGCTTGCTCCGCAGACCTGCTTCAGGCGCGGAGAGTTCCGTATCGGGATGAAAGGCGCTCCAGGCGAACCAGTACAGGCGGATGACGGCCAGTTGCTTGCCCGATTGCGCTTCACTGACCCGGATGCTTTCACCCTTGACGTCAAAGTTCAGCTTGCGCCCGCGCCATGATTCCGTACGCGAGCCTGATTTTTTCAGGCTGTCCAGCGTCCATGCCTTGTGCCGGTTGTCCAGGCTAAGGCCAATGACCCATGTTTTGGCGTGCAGGCGCGAGTCCCTGTGGTTGACCGGAAAATACGTATTCTCTGTTGATTCATAACCGGCATAGGGATTGCGGTCGTAATCGCGATGAAAACCTGTGTTACGGGACAATACGGTAGTATCGGGATGCCGGGCCTTCCATGTGCTCCACTGCGTGTGTTCAATGGGCAATATATCCAGGGTTTCGCCCGTCCTTGGCCCGGCCACTGCCTGCATCATCAGTTGCGACCACAGGCTTTCGGTTTTGCGGTCGTAAAGAAGCACATCGGATTGATAGAGCAGCCCGGATACGCCGAATAAATCGCTGCTGTCAAAAGCCGTGCCACTGCCGCAGAGCGGGCAAAATGTGATTACGAAAGAGTGTTTATTGAGCCTGTCATTAACAATCTCATGCCAGTTGAGAATGCGAACCGGGTAGGCCCTCGCCTGGCCATGCAGCACAATTCCCAGCACCTGATCCCGCGCTTTAAGCCAGCGGCCGGCCACTTCAGCAGTTTCAGTTTCCGGATAAGTGAGGGCAGGGATGCCGTCCTTCGGCGGCCCGCCCGGGAGAATTTGATCTACGGGCAACAGTGACTGGGAAAATGAGAATGCGGAAAGCCCCAGCCAGATCAGGCAGACGGCAAGCTGCGCGTAAGCAAGTGAAAGGATTCGCATGCTGCTTTGTCTTGTTTCATCAGCATCTCTTACTGGCGATGAAGTGGCAGCAGTTTTCTATCCGATGCGCTACAATGGGGCGCATGAAGCTGAATGCAGCGAAAAGCAGGTGGAAGGGCGCGGTTGCAGCGGGCGCGCTCATGCTGGTTGTGTCGGGAGGCGCCGCCGCCATGGAGATTTCATCAACAGCATTTTCCAGCGGCGGTGAGATTCCGGCCAGATTCACCTGTCAGGGCGAGGATGTATCGCCGACGCTGGCGTTTGCGGATGTGCCGAAGCGGGCAAAGAGTCTGGTGCTGATTGTGGACGATCCGGATGCGCCGGATCCAAAGGCGCCGAAGATGACCTGGGTGCACTGGCTGCTCTACAATCTGCCGCCCGATGCGGTCTCTTTGGCCGAGGCGGTCGCCGCATTGCCGACCGGCGCGCTGGAAGGCGTTAACGACTGGAAACGAACCGGCTATGGCGGCCCCTGTCCGCCGATTGGCAGGCACCGCTATTTTTTCAAGCTCTATGCGCTGGATGTTGCGTTGCCTGATCTGTCCGAGCCGGGTAAACCGATGTTGCTGCAAGCCATGAAGGATCACGTTATCGCCGAAGCGCGGCTGATCGGCGAGTACGAGAAGCGGTGAACGTTCGCCAGGCGCTGAAGGCGCGCAAATCAGTTCGGGCCTATCTTGATCGGGAGACGCCGCGCCATTTGATTGAGACGCTGCTCGACGCTGCGCGACATGCGCCCAGCGGCGCCAATACCCAGCCCTGGCAGGCGGCGGTGGTGACCGGAAAAACAAAGCAGCAGTTGCAAACGAGCATGGAGGCGGCGTTCCGGTCCGGCGAACGCGGTAAAATGGATTACCAATATTATCCGGAGCAGTGGTTCAGCCCGTTCACGGAACGGCGGCTGGCCTGCGGCGTGCAGCTTTATGAGGCGCTGGAGATAGGGCGTGCGGACAGGGAGAAGCGGACCGACCAGTGGGCCGCCAACTATCGCGCCTTTGATGCGCCGGCGATGCTGTTCTTTTTCATGGATCGAAGGGTTGCGACCGGCTCATTTATAGATTTCGGCATGTTCCTGCAGTCGCTCATGCTGGCCGCCGTGGATATGGGGATGGCCACCTGTCCTGAAGCGGCGCTTGGCGAGTATCCTGATCTGGTTCGCGACAAACTGGGCTATGATGACGGCATGTTGCTGCTTTGCGGCATGGCTTTGGGCTATGCCGACGAAACGCATCCGGCAAACAGCTATCGCACGCCGCGCCAGGAGGTGAATTCATTCACCCGGTTTTTCGACTGACTTTCAAGACTCCCCTTTTGCATGCTTGAATCCAGACAGGACGCCTCATTTTACGATCTTGGGCCGGAGCAGGTGATCAGGGCGGTTGAGAGCCTTGGTTATCAATGTGACGGCTATCAACTTGCCCTGAATTCCTATGAGAATCGCGTTTATCAGATTGGCATCGAAGGCGGCGAAGCGGTCGTGGCCAAATTTTACCGTCCGAACCGCTGGAGCGACAACGCCATCATGGAAGAACATCAGTTCACTCTTGAGCTGGAAGCGTTGGAGATTCCTGTCGTGCCGCCGTTGTTGTTCGATGGAATCAGCCTGTTTCACTTCCGGTCCCACCGCTTTTCCCTCTATCCGCTGAAGGCAGGGCGTGCGCCTGATCTGGAGCGCAAGGACCATCTTGAACAGTTAGGACGTTTTATCGGGCGTATTCATGCGCTGGGAGAGACCCGGAGTTTTCAGCACAGGCCCCGGTTGGATGTACATGTCTTTGGCGACGACTCATATGAATTTCTGATGGAGAATGATTTTATTCCGCCGGAACTGGAAGCGGCTTACGAATCACTGGCCGAGGATCTGCTGGACAGGATTGAACAGGCCTTTCATGCCATCAACCCGCAATATATTCGTCTGCACGGCGATGGCCATCCCGGCAACATCCTGTGGAAAGATGATGCGCCCTATATTGTTGATTTCGATGATGCGCGCATGGGGCCGGCGGTGCAGGATTTGTGGATGTTTCTTTCAGGCGATCGCGGCCGGATGAGTTCTACGCTGGATACCCTGCTTACGGCATATAGTCAGTTCCATGATTTTGACTGTCGTGAACTGGCATTGATTGAGCCGCTCAGAACCCTGCGCATGATGCATTATGCCGCCTGGCTGGCCAGGCGCCGGGATGACCCTGCCTTCAAACGCGCATTCCCATGGTTTAATACGCAGCAGTACTGGGAGGATCATATTTTGTCACTCAAGGAGCAGGCATCTGCCATGCAGGAGGAGCCGCTGCAGTGGGTGGAAGGCAGGCCTTAACCCGTATGGAAAAGACGTTCAGGATGTCGCCAAATTCAGCGCTTTGGGAAGTTCGGCGATGGAGGGAAGCACCAGGTCGGCCTTGATGCCTGTCTGGCGAACAAATTCGCTTCTGTATTTTCCGGTTTGAACAAGCGCTGTTCTCATGCCTGCCTTTTGTGCGCCGCCGATATCCGATTCGATGTCATCGCCAATCATCAGGGCCTGATCCGGCGAAGTGTTGAGCGCAGAACATACGCCATGAAAGAATTCAGTTGATGGCTTGCCGAGTATGCTCGCCTGTTTTCCGCTGGCATATTCAACGGCGGCGACGAAAGGCCCAAGGTCAAGATGCAGCCCGTCCGGCTTTTGCCAGAAACGATTCTTGTGCAGGGCAAGAATCCTTGATCCCTCTCTGGCCTGAATAAAAATCTCTCTCAGCACTTCAGGCGAATAGCCCTCGCCGCCCAGATCACCCATGACAATAAAATCCGGCCTGACGTCAGTGAGCTCTATGTTGCGGAAGTCACACAGAAGCGAATCCCGGATATATAATTTTGCGCTGTGCGCGCCAATCGCATGCACGGCCAATGCGGCAGGCGTGTATATGTCGTCCATGGACAGCGGGATGTTCATGGCGGCTATTTTCTTTGCAATCTTGTGTCGCGGCTGCGTGGTCGTGTTGGTCACGCCTGCCAGTTTTAGCCCCCTGTCTCTTATTGCTTGCACAGCCCGGCCTGCTCCGGAGATCATGTCATCGCCAATATACAGGACGCCGTCAAGATCAAGGAGAACGGCATGCGGCAGAGGTATCGCGCTCATGCATGCAGTCTAACCATTCTGAGGGGATTTGGCACATGTCAGCGCCTGTTTGCTGCGCATCAGATGCAGAGGCTTATGCGAAGCGGGGGGAAACTGCTACACTGCCGCGCCAAAGTTACGTTTTTATCAAATTAATAACAGGATCATTTCATGAACGAAAAAGAAATTCTGGCCATGTATGAAGATGCGGGCGCGCTGTTAAGCGGGCATTTTATTCTTTCCAGCGGTCGCCACTCCGCGCGCTATTTGCAATCGGCATTGGTGCTGATGGATTTGAACAATGCAACGGCGCTGGCGAGCGAGCTTATCAGCAATGTGGACGCCGATGATTTTGATATGGTGGTTGCGCCTGCGATTGGCGGACTGGTGATTGGCCAGGAGGTGGCCCGACTGCTGAACAGGCCGTTCATTTTCACCGAGCGCAAAGAGGGTGAAATGCAGCTTCGCCGCGGTTTTACGATTCCACAGGGCGCGCGCCTGTTGGTGGTGGAAGATGTCATTACCACAGGCGGCTCTGTATGCGAATGCATCGCAGTGGTGCGCCGCCATGGCGGCGATCCGGTGCGGATTCTGGCGGTTGTGGACCGCGCGCCTGACGCAGTGGGTCGCTTTGACATTCCTTTTGGCACGGCGATTAAACTGAATGTGGCGACATTCGCTGACAGTCAATGTCCGATGTGCCTGGAAAGCTCGCTTGTCGCCGTTAAACCGGGAAGCAGGGGCGCCGCCTGAAAATGACTGAATCTGTCTTGCGCTGTTTTCCCTTTGGCGGGGTGGGCGAGTTTGGCAAGAATATGATGGTCTATGCCGTGGATGATGACGCCATCATCGTCGATTGCGGCATGGGCTTTCCCGAGCCGGGGCAGCATGGCGTGGATTTCGTTGTGGCGGACATCTCGGCGCTGGATGAACTGGGCCTGAATATCCATGCCATTGCGCTGACACACGGACATGAAGATCATATCGGCGCTCTGCCGCATCTTCTGCCGCAACTGAAACTTCCGGTTTACGGGACAGCCGTGACGCTGGCGCTGGTCAGGGCCAAGCTTTCCGAGCGCGACTACAAGGGTGATTTGCGGGCGCTTCCGGAAGATGGGGAAACGGTGGCTGTCGGCCCGTTTCAGCTTGAAGGAGTGCCCGTGACCCACTCGATCATGGACGCCGTGTCCGTGGCCATACATACGTCGCTTGGCGTGATTGTGCATACGGGCGACTTCAAATTTGACCCGGCTCCGATTGACGGACGCGCCTCGGCGGTTCATCGCTTCTCGCAACTGGGCGATCAGGGCGTGTTGCTGCTGGCCTCGGATTCGACCAATGCCACGCATTCCGGCAGCAGCCCTTCCGAGCGCATTGTCGGCCCGGCGCTGAAGCAGGCGATTTCCCAGTGCAGCGGCAAGGTGGTGGTGACGACGTTCGCCTCAAACATGTTTCGCATTCAGCATATTGTCGATGCGGCCGTGGCTTGCGGACGCAGGGTTTCCGTTGCCGGGCGCAGCCTTGAACGCAATATGAAAATCACCCAGGGATTGGGCAGGCTGAACATTCCGGCAGGCGTATTCGTGGATATCAAGCAGTCGAAAGATGTTCCGCCGCATGAACTGCTGATTATCGCCACCGGCTCGCAGGGCGAATCAAGGGCCGCAGTCTCGCGCATTGCGCAGGGCCGCTTTACCGGCGTCAAGATTGGGCCCGGCGATATGGTGATTTTTTCATCCAGCAATATTCCCGGCAATGAGCGGGTTATCGCAGGGCTTGTCAACCACATTTATCGTCGCGGCGCGCGCGTGATGCAAGCCGGGCGCAGCGCCCTGCATGTGTCCGGACACGCGCAGGCGCATGAGCTGAAAATGATGATGCAGCTTACCCGGCCCAAATATTTTTATCCGGTGCACGGCGAGTACAGGAACCTGGTTGAGCATCGCGACCTTGGCCTGGCGACCGGCATTCCGCTTGATCACACAATTATTGCCGAGAACGGACATAGCGTGGAAGCGGATGCGCAGGGCATACGGGCGGGCGCCAAGTTTCATGCCGGCTCGGTATTTGTCGATGGCGACAGCCTTGATGAAGTGGACGGGTTTGTACTTCGCAATCGGCGCATATTGGCCGAGGACGGCATGATTTCCGCCACTGTTCTGCTCAGTCGGCATGAGGGCGCATTGCTTGGGCGACCGGAATTGGTGGCGCGGGGCGTATTGCACGAGGATGTGAGCGCTGATGTGCTGGCTACGGCGGCGCAGGCTTTGCAGGCGTTTCTGGCGGCGATGGATAAGGAATTGCTCGCCGATGCGGATGCGGCCAAGGAAGAAATTCGCCTGTTTCTGCGGCGCTGGTGCAGGAAAAACATCGGGCGCAGGCCAATGGTGTTGCCGGTAGTGTTATCAGTCTGATGGATTGCCCGGCATGAATATTCGAACTCTGGCGCGCGAGGCGCTGGCGCTGTTGATAACCGGCGGCGTTATTCTGCTGGGGCTGGCCCTGTTCAGTTTTTCCGCCCGTGATCCGTCGATGAATCAGCAGACGCAGGCGCAGGCGGCAAACCTGACCGGCCTTGTCGGCGCCTACGTTGCGGATTTTATGTATCAGTTATTTGGTTATGCCGCCTGGCTGTGGGCGATATTGATGCTCGCCATGGCATGCCGGATGGCCTGGGACAGACGCCCGTTTTCAGGCGGCTGGACATCCCTGTTCTGGCTGCCGGTGGCGTTGAGCGCTGCGGCTCTGCTGCATGTTCATGCGGCTGCCGATATGTTTGTCTTGCCCGCCGGGCCCGGCGGCGCGTTGGGCGGCATGCTGGCCGGGGTTTTGAATGCGCCCCTGAACGAACTTGGCAGGGATGTTTTGCTCTGCACCCTGCTGCTCAGCAGTCTGGTCGCCGCTTCGCACTGGTCGGTATTGCGACTGATAGGCAAATGTTATGACTTGCTGCTGAACATGTGGCGATGGGTTGAACGCGGCCTGGCATTTTTGCGAGCCAGAGCGTCGTTGCGAAAAGAACAGATTGAGCAACAGGACGCCCGTCTGAAAGCGCGCGAAGTGCGCAAAAAAATCCGCAAAAAACGCCCGACGCATATTGCTGAATCGGCGGCTGAAGTGGTTGA
Source organism: uncultured Zetaproteobacteria bacterium (assembly GCA_964437065.1). Taxonomy (GTDB): domain Bacteria; phylum Pseudomonadota; class Zetaproteobacteria; order Mariprofundales; family Mariprofundaceae; genus Mariprofundus. The sequence goes on from CAYTFI010000014.1 coordinate 7,366, forward strand.
GCCGGCCAGGGTGAAGGTGTCGCGCCGGGCCAAGGAGGCGCAGCAGGTTGAACTGGCTTTCCGTGATCAGGCGGCGGGCTATCAGCTGCCTTCATTACAGATGTTCGATCACGGCGCGGGCAAGCGCAGGAAGTTTCATCCCGAGGCGTTGCAGGCGATGTCGCGCATGCTGGAAAAGAAGCTGCTCGACTACCGCATTGAAGGCAAAGTGGTGGCTGTGCAGCCGGGCCCGGTGGTGACCCAGTTTGAATTCGAGCCTGCTGCGGGTACGAAGGTGAACCGTATTGTCGCCCTGCAGGATGATCTGGCGCGATCCATGGCTGCAATCAGCGTCCGGGTGTCTGGAAACATTCCCGGTAAAAACGTCATCGGCATCGAAATTCCCAATGCCGAGCGCGAGGATGTAACCCTGTACACGGTGCTTTCCAGCAAGGAGTTCGAGAGCAAAAGGCGTATATTGCCGATGGCGCTCGGGGTTGATATTGCCGGACGACCGATGGTGGCGGATCTGGCCAGAATGCCGCATTTGCTGGTGGCGGGAACCACCGGCTCGGGTAAATCCGTGGCCGTAAACTCCATGATCTGCTCGCTGCTCATGGTGCATACGCCGCAAAGCCTGCGCATGATCCTTGTTGACCCGAAGATGCTGGAGCTGTCCATTTATGATGATATTCCGCATTTGCTGACCCCGGTGGTGACCAGCCCGCACAAGGCCGCCAGGGCGCTGGCCTGGGCGGTTTATGAAATGGATCGTCGCTATCAATTGATGAGCGAGGCCAGGGTTCGTAATATTGACGGTTATAATAAATTTGCCGCAAAACAGGAGGGCGCCGAGCACGTTCCCTTCATTGTGATCGTGATTGATGAACTGGCTGATTTGATGATGGTGGCCGGCAAGGAGGTTGAGCAGTCCATATGCCGCATTGCGCAAAAGGCCAGAGCCGCCGGGCTGCACCTGATCCTGGCCACGCAGAGGCCGAGCGTGGACGTTATCACCGGCCTGATCAAGGCGAACCTGCCAAGCCGATTATCATTTCAGGTGTCATCCCGGATTGATTCCCGCACTATTATTGACCAGATGGGAGCGGAACAATTGCTCGGCAAGGGCGACAGCCTGTTGTTGAGCGGCGGGCGGGATTTACGTCGCATTCATGGCGCATTCGTTTCCGATGGCGAAGTGCTGGATCTGGTTGAGCATCTGAAGGAACAGGGCGAGCCGGACTACCACGAAGAGGTTTTCGAGCCGCCGCCCCAGGCGCCTGATGCGGAGGGCCTGGCTGCGACCGGCGAGGCAGGCGATGAGAAATATGATGAGGCCGCAGCACTTGTTATAGAAAAGGGCCAGTGCTCGGTCTCCATGGTGCAGCGCTATCTGCGCATCGGTTATAACCGGGCCAGCCGCCTGGTTGAGCAGATGGAGCGGGAAGGCCTGGTAACGCCGCCGGGCGCAGGCGGCATGCGCAAGGTGCTGGCGCGTTCAAATGCCGATGGCGGCGGCGTCATCGAATGAGAGCGACGGATATAAAAAAGGGTGTTCTGGCGCTGGCCGTTTTATGCTGTCTGCCTTTACCGGCTCAGGCGGCATCGACAGTGCAGGTTTTACCGCTTGGGCAAGTGCGGGACGAGGCCGCCATATTTTTGATGTCAAGCATAAAGAAGCTGTCGCAACTATCCGGTTTTCGGTGTGATTTCAGGCAGGTTATTACATATTTCGACGGTGGAGAACAGCCATATTCAGGCAATCTGGCGGTGCGCAGGCCCGGTCATTTCCGCTGGCAATACAAGCGCCCCTACGAACAGCTTTATATCGGCGACGGACGCCTTGTCTGGCATTATGAGCCGGATCTGATGCAGGCGGAACAACTGGATAATCTTGAGTCGGTTGATCCGCTGGTGATGCAACTGCTGGACGGGCGTCTGACGGCTGATGATATCCGCCTGCTGCAACATCAGGATGATCGTAAAGGGGGCGTCCGGCGCTTTCAGGTCCGCGTTGGCGAGGCGCCGGAGCTGTGGCTGGATTTCCGCAAAGACGGAACGCTGGTTGCTATTGAGCGAACAGATGCGTTGTCCAATCGCAACAAGGTGAGCCTGTCCGCCTGTTCATACATTGCGCCTGATGAGAATCTATTTAGCTTCTCGCCGCCGGAAGGGGTTGAGGTGCTGGATTTGCGTTCCGGGTCAAAGAGTAATTGACCGCGACGGTTCAGCCCCGGAATGAGTTGAATAATGCGGGACAGGAATGGTGCATGAAGAAAGTATTGTTTTTTATTGGAACTTTGCTTGCAGGCGCAGGCTCGCTGCATGCCGGGGGCTTTGCTCAGGTGAACCAGTCCGCCTCGGCTGCGGGCGTCGCCAATGCCTTTGTGGCGACAGCCAATGATGCATCGGCATCGCAGTTTAATCCGGCCGGCACGGCCTGGCAGTCAGGCATTTCAATCATGGCGGGCATTCATTCAGATTTCAGGGATTCATCCGTTATCATACCCGGCGGGATTGCGCCCAATGAGGGCGTTGAGCCGAACGTGGGCTATCTGTTTGGCAGCTGGATGCCGCTTGAAAACAGGATTGGCGTCAGCTTTGGATTTTCTCCGCTCTTTCAGGAAAGCAATAACTGGAACAAGGCCTTTGGTGCGGCCAGCGGCCTGATCAAGTTGATCATTGACCATGCCATGATGGATATCGTTTATGCAGTGAACAGCAATCTGGCGCTAAGTCTGGGTGGCGACTGGTATATTACCCGTGCAAATCTCACGCAGGGCGCGAATGCCTTTCGCGGCGTGGGCCTGACCGGTTTTGGCGGGCATGCCTCGATGCTATGGAAGCCGGTTTCCGCCTGGTCGGTAGGCCTGATGTTGCGTTCCGGTTCAAATGTTACAATATCCGGCGACGCAAGCGATGAGCTTCCGATGCGCTTGCCGGATGCAATAACATTTGGCGTCGCGCATGATTTTGCCGATGTCTGGCGACTGGAAACGGATGTTAAATGGATGCGCTGGTCTGCGCTCAAGGGGCTGAATGTCGTACGCGCCGGCGCGGTTACGCAGTCCTATCCGCTGAACCTGCGCGACACGTTCAATGCCATGGCCGGGCTGACATGGACATGGCGCGAGAATGCGCAATTGCGCCTTGGCTATGCTTTTGATCAGGGCGCCAACAAGGTGGCCGGATTTAACCCGGTGATTGCCGATCAGGATGGCCACATATTTAGCCTGGGGGCCGGCGGGGATGCCTACGACATGCATTTTGATCTGGCCTATTCCTACACCTATTTTACTGATCGGATTGCGACAGGGGCGTTTGCAGGAACATACCGTGATCGCAAGCAGTCCATTAATTTATCTGTCAGTAAACTTTTTGACTGAATGCAAGCGGTCAGGCTGCGGGGCGCCCGGAATATCAGGAAACCGCATGGCTTGTTGCTATAAAGGCCACGGCGGACAAGCGTGAGCAAGCAGGCCTCGCTTTTGGCCGCAGAGCCGGCAGAGGTCGCCGTGCCGCTGGCCTGTCGAATGCGACCGCAGGCGCTGTCCGATGTTGCCGGGCAGCGGCAACTGACCGAACCCGACTCATGGTTTGCCAGGATGATTGCCGAGGGAAGGGCCATTTCCTGCATTTTCTGGGGGCCGCCGGGCGTGGGAAAAACAACGCTGGCGAATGTGATGGCTGCCGCTGCGGGCTTGCCGTTCACCCGCCTGTCAGCGGTTTCCGCCGGCAAGGCGGAGGTGCAGGCGGTTGTGCAGAGGGCCAGGGCGGAGGGCAAAACATGGCTGCTCTTTCTGGATGAAATTCATCGTTTTAACAAGGCGCAGCAGGATGTGTTGTTGCCCTATGTTGAGGACGGCACGCTGATTCTGGTCGGGGCGACTACGGAGAACCCGTCTTTTTCACTGAACAACGCCCTGTTATCACGCTGTCGCGTGATTGTTCTCGACGCTCTGGATGCTGCGGCTGTCAAATCAATTCTACAGCGGGCCTGCGCCTGTCTGCAAGGGCAATCCGGCGCTTTTGATCTTGAGCCGGACGCCCTGGACTGCCTGGCCAGAGCCAGCGATGGGGATGCGCGTTACGGGCTGAATATTGTCGAATCCCTGTTTGAGGCGAATGCATCGCGCTGCTGGACGGCAAAGGATGTGGAAGATCAGGATCTGCGCCGGGCCGCGCGTTATGACCGGGACGGCGATGCGCATTATGATCTGATTTCCGCGCTGCATAAATGCGTGCGCGATTCTGATGCGGATGCCGCCATTTACTGGCTTGCGCGCATGCTGGAGGCGGGAGAGCAGCCGCTGTATATTGCCCGGCGTCTGATTCGCATGGCCAGTGAAGATGTAGGCTTGGCGGATCCGAAGGCGTTGAGCGTGGCGCTTGACGCCCATCGCATGTTTGAAATCCTCGGCTCTCCGGAAGGCGAGCAGGGACTGTTTGAAGCGGTGATTTATCTTGCCTTGTCGGCCAAAAGCAATGCCGTTTATGTGGCCGAAAAAGGCGCGCGGGCGCAGGCTCGCAAAAGCGGCCATCTGGATGCGCCCATGCATTTGCGCAATGCGCCGACAAAGCTGATGAAGGAGCTGGGCCATGGCGACGGCTATCAATATGCGCATAATGAGATTGACGCTGTCGTGGATCAACAGCATTTTCCCGACGGCATGGCGCCAGCGCAGTTTTACAAGCCTGTCGAGCGCGGATTTGAGCGCACGCTGAAAGAGCGTCAGCAATGGCTGAAACAGCGGCGCAAGGCCGCTGGCGGAGGGGGGTGATGATGCAGCAGCAGTTGTTGGCGGTGGCGGTTGGCGGCGCGGCGGGAGCCATGATGCGGTGGTTGGCGGCATCGGGCGTTCAGCGCCTGAGCGGCGGCGCATTCCCATGGGGAACCTTTGCAGTCAATGCGCTGGGCAGTTTTTTGCTCGGTTTTCTTTTTATCTGGCTGATTGAGCGATCAACTGTGGGTGAACTGGCGCGGCTGGCCATTACCGTTGGCTTTTTCGGCGCCTTCACGACATTTTCCACTTATTCGCTTGAGTCGATCCGGTTGATTCAGGAAGGGGCGTTTTCCTTGGCCCTTGGCAATATCATCGGACAAGTGGTCGTATGCCTGGGCCTGAGCTGGCTGGGCGTGCAACTGGCGCGAGCCTTATGAGTTTCGCCGCTGATGAACATTTGACCATGACGCCCCGGGTTCCCGGTTAATCCGGGCTGGCTTTCCAGACGTCGATCTGCGATTTTTCGCGCCATGTTTTATCATGTTCTGCGCGTTAAACTTTGAGGTGACATAAAATGTTCAAATTGAAGGTTTTACCGCAACCGGATTTTTTTCTTCGTCTGTTGCCCGGCTTTGCACAGGCGCAAGTGCTTGAGCAGTTCATCAACAGAATCTTCGCCGGACAGGCGCTGGCGCAATTACAACCGCTTGCCGGCAAGAGGCTGCTGTTTGCAACGCCCGGCGGCGAGCTCGAGCTTGTTATGCAGATCAGCGATGATCTGATTCGTATTAGCGACTCAATGACCGACGCCCCGGATGTAACCATCCGTGGCGACCTGACGGCTTTGACGGCCCTTTGCCTTGGGCTGGAAGACAGCGACAGCCTGTTTTTCTCGCGCCGCCTGTTGATGACCGGAGACACCGCTGTCGGCCTGATGTTCAAGAACATATTAACCAACCTCGACTTTGATCTGAGCGCTGAACTGGAGAAGCGACTGGGCAGGCAAACGGCTGACGCGCTATGGAAGACGGGCCGGCAGGCGATCAGGGCGGTTGAATTTGTCGATCAGCGACTGGTCAGGGCCAGCATCGCTATTGGTGAACGCATCGGCCTGTCGCCGACCGAAAAAGTAAAGGCTCTGGAGGCTGAACTGCATCATGTAAACGAGGAATTCAGCGCCTTCAAACGGCGTTCGGAAAGGCGTCTCAGGCCGGCGCCAAAACGGGCGGCCTGATGATGCCATCGCAGCGGACGCGACCGGAGCTTGTCTGCCCGGCCGGCAATCTTCCGGCCCTGAAGGCCGCTGTCGATGCCGGCGGGGATACGGTTTATCTGGGCTTCAGAAATGCATCCAATGCACGCAATTTTGAGGGCCTGAATTTTACCCGTGAAGAGGCGGAAGCAGGCATTGACTATGCGCACAGGCATGGCTCCCGGGTTTTTGTCGCGGTCAACACATCGCCCGACCCGCATGACATTTCGCCATGGACGTCCTCGATCGACATGGCGGGTGAACTGGGAGCGGATGCCGTGATCCTTTCCGACATGGCCTTGCTTGATTACGCCAGAGAGAAGCAGCCGAAATTGCGGCGCCATCTGTCTGTTCAGGCCAGCGCCGGAAATTACGAGGCGCTGAATTATTATCAGCGTGAATTCGGCGTCAAACGCGTTGTCCTGCCGCGCGTATTAACGCTGGATGCAATCCGCGACATATGCAGCAAGGCGCTGGTGGAGATTGAAATATTCGTTTCCGGCGGGCTGTGCGTGATGGCGGAGGGGCGTTGCTGGCTCTCCTCCTATATTACCGGTGATTCCCCCAATATGAATGGCGTTTGCTCGCCCGCCCATGCCGTGCGCTTTGAAGAGCAGGCAGGCAGACTGGATGTAAAGCTCGATGGCGTGCTGATCAACCAGTTCGCGCCCGATGAAGCCGCCGCCTATCCAACGCTGTGCAAGGGTCGCTTTGAAGCCTGCGGCAGGCAGGGGCATGTGATGGAAGATCCGTTCAGCCTGAATGCGCTGGAAATGTTGCCCGAGATTTTTGCCGCCGGCGTGCATGGCCTGAAGATCGAGGGGCGCCAGCGCAGCAAACATTATGTGCGCGAGGTGGTGTCAACATGGCGCGCCGCCGTTGACAGCTGCGCCGCCAACCCTGCCGCCTATGCCGTTAAAAGTGAATGGATGGCCAGCCTGGACGCCACCAGCGAGGGCGGCGCTCATACCGCCGGCGCCTATGTGGATGAGTGGAGGTGAAACAACTGAAAATCGCCGTCGGGCCACTGCTGTTCGGCTGGCCCGAGGTGAAAATATCCGAGTTTTATCTCCGGCTTGCCGAACAGAGCGAAGCCGACATTTTCTATATTGGCGAGGTAGTTTGTTCCAAACGCTCAATTTCCGGCGCGCAGTGGCGGATTAATCTGGCCAAATCCCTGCAACAGCGCGGCAAGGAGGTTGTGCTTTCCACCCTCGCCATGCCAACGACGGAGGCGGAGCTGCAATCCATTCGCGATCTTGCCGATGCAGCCCGGGAGACTGGCATTGCCATTGAGGCCAACGACATATCCGCTGTCGCCATTGCGCGTGAGCATGGCGCAAAATTTGTCGCCGGCCCGCATCTCAATATTTATAGCAACGGCGCAGCCCGGCATCTGCGCCGGCAGGGCGCTGTGCGACTGGCGCTGCCGCTTGAGCTGCCGGCCAGGGATATTTCGTCGGTGATTCAGGGCAACAGCGCCGAGGTGGAATACTTCGCTCACGGCCATCTTCCGTTAACCTTCTCCGCCCGCTGTTATGCGGCGCGGGCGCATGGCCTGAGCAAGCAGGATTGTCGTCATGTCTGCTTCATGAATCCGGATGGCATCGAGATGACCACGCTGGATGCGCAGGAGTTCGCCACCATTAACGGTACGCAGGTGATGTCGCACCACCCGTTTACGACGCTGAATCATCTGCCCGAACTGGCCGCGTATGGCGTGAATGTGGTGCGCATTTCGCCGCAGGCGGAGGGAACCGGTGAAGTGATCCGGCAATTTGCCGCAGTTGCCGCAGGCCGCGCAACGCCGGCGAATGCGTTGCAGAAGCTTTGCGGCGAGCAGCCGACTGAAGAGGTGTTTTGTAATGGTTATTATTACGGCGAACAGGGGCGTTTATGGATCCCGGACAAGCAGGAGGCGCAGACTTGTCGCTGATAAAATACGGGGCCGCGCTGACATGCGCCCTGTTTTTTTCTCTGCCCTCAAATATTGCCCGGAGTGAAGCGACGGCGCAGACTGTAGCTCATGAGAAGAGCGACGCAGTGAAAGAAAAATACACTAACAGGCTGATTCACGAAAGCAGTCCCTATTTGCTGCAACATGCGCATAATCCGGTTGACTGGTACGCATGGGGAGAGGAGGCGTTCGCCAGGGCGAAGCGGGAGGACAAGCCTATTCTGCTCTCCATCGGCTATTCGACCTGCCACTGGTGTCATGTGATGGAGGAGGAGGTGTTTTCCGATCCCGAGGCCGCCGCCGTGATTAACCGCGTGTTTGTCGCCATCAAGGTGGATCGTGAGGAGCGCCCGGACATTGATCAGGTTTATATGACCGTCAGCCAGATTCTCACCGGCAGCGGCGGCTGGCCGCTGAATATTTTTATGACGCCGGATAAACAGCCGTTTCACGTCGCCACCTATATTCCCAAACAATCCGTGTCCGGGCGTCCCGGCGTGATGCAGCTGTTTCCGAGAATTGAAGAAATCTGGAAAAATGACAGGAAGAAGCTGCTTGAATCGGCCGAGAACATTACCGGGGCGCTACAATCGGTCAATGCCGGGGCCTCTGAAGAGGGTCAAATCACTGCATCCATCCTTGATCTCGCCTACGCGCAACTCAGTAAACAGTTTGACGATCAACATGGCGGCTTTGGTCATGGTCAAAAATTTCCCCGCCCGCACAATATGCGCTTTCTGCTGCGTTACTGGAAGCGCACGGGCGAGGCGAAAGCCCTGCGCATGGTTGAGAAGACCTTGCAGGCGATGCGCATGGGAGGGATTTATGATCAGGTCGGGTTCGGCTTCCACCGCTATGCCACCGACCCGGACTGGAAGCTGCCGCATTTTGAGAAAATGCTTTATGACCAGGCCCTGATCGCCATGGCCTATATCGAGGCCTATGCCGCTACCGGCAAGCAGCAATATGCTGATACGGCGCGTGAGATTTTCACCTATGTGCTGCGCGACATGACATCGCCGGAGAGACTGTTCTATTCCGCTGAGGATGCCGATTCTGACGGAGAAGAGGGTCTGTTTTATCTGTGGACGACTGCTGAACTGGAAGCCGCCCTCGGCAAACAGGATGCCGCCCTGATAGCGCGGGCCTTCAATGTACAGGCTGACGGCAATTTTCATCATGAGGCCAGCGGCAACAGGAGCGAGCGGAATATTTTCTATCGCAGCGCCGGCTGGAATGAACTGGCAGAGAGAAGCAAGCTCGATCAAAAGACATTGCGCCGCCGTCTTGAGTCGGCCAGAGCGCGCCTGTTCACGTTGCGCGAGGAGCGCATTCATCCGTTCAAGGACAGAAAGGCGCTGGTGGACTGGAATGGCCTGATGATCGCCGCCCTGGCCATGGGCGGGCGCGTGCTTGGCGAGCCCGCCTACGCCAGAGCGGCAGAGAATGCGGCAGCGTTTATCCTTGCCAGAATGAGGCTGAACGACGGGAAATTGCTGCACCGCTGGCACGATGGCGATGCAGGCATTACGGCGACGCTGGATGACTACGCCTTTCTGATCTGGGGACTGACTGAACTGTATGAAGCGAGGCTGAACAGCCGCTATTTAAGCGCGGCGATGGATCTGAACCGCATCATGCTGGCTGATTTCTCCGATCAACAGGGCAGCTTTTTCCTCACGTCAAAAGATGCGGAAGGACTGCTCATCCGGCCCAGAGAAATCTACGATGGGGCGACGCCCTCCGGCAATTCGGTTGCGCTGTTGAATAATCTGCGTCTGGCCCGACTTACCGGAGATAACGCACTTGAAAAAAGGGCGCAATCGATAGCCGAAGCCTTTGCCGGCGCCATCAAAAAAGCGCCTTCGGGCTACACTCAATTTATTTCAGGCGTGGATTTCGCTTTGGCTGATGGCTATGAAATCGTCATCGTCGGCGACCCTGACGCACCGGATGCAAAGGCTATGTTGCAGGCCCTGAGCAGTCAGTTTCTGCCCAGCACGGTTGTGCTTTTTCGTACAACGGGAAAAGATGCGGCGTTGATGAACACGCTGGCCCCGTTTACGCGCTTCCATAGCGCCATTGATGGCAAGGCGACCGCATATGTCTGCCGGAACTTCAGCTGCAATCTGCCGACAACGGATATAAAGCAGATGCTCAGGCTGCTGAATCCGGGCGCCCGGCCCGTCAACAGTCCCGGTTAACGCGCCAATGCCCGGCCCAATATTCAGCTTCGGCGATTATCTGAAGCAGCGGTTCAGCTACCGCGTTCATAAGGTCACGGTTAATGCCGATCTAAGTTGTCCCAACAGAGATGGCAGCAAGGCCAGCGGCGGCTGCATTTATTGCAATAACAAAAGCTTCAACCCCAACCGCGTGCGCGGCAACCCGGATATTGAGGCCCAGATTGAAGCGGGCAAGAGGGTCGTCAAAAAGCGTACGGGGGCGGAAAAGGTGCTGGCCTATTTCCAGGCCTATTCCAACACCTATGCGCCGCTGGCGCAGCTAAAGGCGCTGTATGAGAGGGCCTTGTCCCATCCCGGCGTGGTGGGACTGGTCATCGGCACCAGGCCTGATTGCGTCAGTCGGGACGTGCTGGATTTTCTGCTCTCCTGTCAGCAGAGGGGCTATGAAATCTGGCTCGAATACGGCCTGCAATCAGCTCACGATTCAACGCTTAAAAGCATTAACAGAGGCCACGGGTTTGCCGAGTACGCCGACACAGTTCGGCTGACTCGCAGTCTTGGGCTGCCGGTCTGCACGCACCTGATTCTCGGGCTTCCCGGCGAGGATCGCATGATGATGATGGAAAGCCTTCAGCGCACGCTGGAAATCGGAACCGACGGCCTCAAATTCCACCCCCTGCATGTTGTTCGCCATACCCGGCTGGCCTCTGAATGGAAGAAGGGGAACGTGGCTCTGCCGGATCAACGGGCATACATCTCGCTTGTATGCGACATGCTGGAACTAACGCCTGCTGATTGCGCCATCCACCGCCTCACCGGCACGGCCTCGGACGACGTATTGCTGGCGCCGGCATGGTGCGGTGGAAAATGGCTGACAATAAATGCCATTTACCGTGAAATGGAACTCCGGAACAGCTTCCAGGGATGCAAGCGAACAGAACTGGCTCAGACAATTGCAGATTTATTTTCCGCCCGAACTTTTGGGCAGAAATCTTTTTCAGAGGCAGGTTAACTTTCCAATTTAGCTTCAGCCGTCATTGATAATTGAGCTGAGATTTCCAGGTTTAAAGCTTGCATCGCCCTGAAAATGGTCTATATACAGTATATGGGAAAAGCCATTTGGGGGGATTCCGATGGAACAGCCTGTACATTCAATAGTCAACATTCAAAAAGTGCAAGCGCATTTACGCCAATACAGCAGCGAAGTGCATCCGATTGTTCTGGGGCGGGCGGCAGAGAGTGCGTCTGAACTGGCTTCCATTTATCAAATGTTGCTTTCGCTGCATGAGTCCATGGTTAAAGACATCCAGGCCCTTGAATTGCACCTGAGCAGGCCGGAGGTTCAAAGCATCCGGTTTGCCGAAAAGGACAAAACAGGGCGGCAAATCGGTTCGATCGGGAACAGAATTATGGACGGAAGATTATCACGCAGGGAGCAGGAGGTGCTGCTGTTGTTCGCCAAGGGGTGCAGTTATCACGAAGTGGCGGAAATATTCGATTGCGCCATCGCCACGATTCAGACCTACGTCAAACGTATCTACAAAAAGCTCAAGGTGCACTCCCGCTCGGAAGCAATTTTTGAAGCGGCCCAGATGGGCATTATCAACCTGAACACCTGAGCCCGGATCAGGCCTTGCTGTCCCATATTTATGGGACATACAGCAGGATTTAATATGTCAGTGTTGGCCGGTCGGTTTTTGAAGTTAGAATGGTTTATCTGGCTGATGGATTTAGCCTGGACTGTTCATAAATCGCCGTGATGATTGATTCGGGGCATTCATGCCCCTCACCCTGTCGGGCGCACTTTGTGCGTCCAAACGGCTATCCTGCCTTTTTATGCGCCGGGTCTTTGTTCGTAACGGATTTTTGCGGAGAAAGGCGTGGCTGCGTTTGCGCTCGCCTGAGCAAGGATTCGTCGCGGGCAAAGGAGCAAGTTTGTCTGCGTGCGTTCACGCACAGGCAGGCAAGGGCGAGGCAGCATTTGTGAATAGTTCAATCCAGGGGGTTGCTTGTGTATCGGATCATATTTCTTGCACTGTTCTCATTGCTGTTGAGTTCATGCGGATTAAACAAATGTACGGATATTTCGAGGGAAAAAAAAGTAACAGGAGTGCAATCTTCTGATTTCCTGGGGTATCAACCTATAGCTCCTATGCCTGCATTGTATGTATTGTATTACAACAGAGAGACTGATGAGTTTGAACGAAAAAAATGGGCGTCATTTCCTGAAAACGCAAGTGGGAAAAAAGAAAAGAAAAGTCTTTTACCACTCCAGTCATCGTACACTTATATTGCAACTGATGATATGTCAGGTGGATTGTCATTTCTATCCAATGGGGCTTCAGCAGCTATAGGAAACTACGCAGTCACTTCAGATTATATTCTTTATAGAGTAGAGCAGGTTGAGGAGGCGGGCATAGGACTCATCGGTGTTGGAATGCGAATTCGGGCAAAAGTTCACACGCTTAAGGAAAATTTAAATATTGGCGGTTTTTTTAACCTGGCCATGGAGGTGCAGGCAGGAAATGCAACGGGTGAACTACAGGTTGATTCCATCGGTATTGTTTCTCCCGAGATCATTCAGCTGTTCCCGGCGCTGGCAACAGAAATTAATCCCACTTCAATTCAGAATGTGATGCAGGCGCTTGCAGCTATCAAAGCAAAAATATCTGAGGATGATGTGGGGATTACTCCTCATTTGCTCGCCTTTCAGCAAATTAAAACGGGCAAGAAAAAAGCAATTATAAATTCATTAGCCTATGAAAGTGGTTTGAGGGCAGGGAATCAGGATAGTGAGAAAATTAAATTAATCGTCGGCTATGTCGGAAGTGACAGTGCAAAGTGGGATGCATTGGTTGATGCCAGCGAACTTGATACCGCAACCAAATTGAAGTGGAAGGCTGTTGAAGTTAGAACAATTGAAAACAAGTTAAGAAATTCTGCGGCAGTCTCATCGGATATTCTGCACGAATTATTCAAAGCTATGCAGTGACTACTCAGCACCCTAACGCGCATGGATTTTTTCCACCCCGCGATATGAAACATTATCACAGGGTGAGCTGAGTAGTTACGCTATGCCAAAGTAAAAGAGGAGGGCGGTTCATTATGGCCAATGTAATAGTCAGAGTGTTTCAAGCCGATGATCAGGAAAATATTGATTTTGCAGAAGGAAAGTTGAATGGGCTCGGGTTCCTTGTAACTAGAATCAACAATGTAGAAAACCTGAATTTGGTTGATGACACCCAGGATCCTGCGACTAATATTGAGCTTGAAGATGTTGTCGTTTTAGTAGCTTCGAAAGAGTGAAATAAAGAGCCACGGCAAAACTCGTGAGCGGCAATCGGCGGCCCCGCTTATCCACCCGGAATTCTGCTGTGGCTCTAACGCGCATGGATTTTTCCACCCCGTGATATGATAATATGTCACAGAGCGGAAAATTCCATGCAGGCGCGTTGTTTGTTTCATGTTAACGCGCATGGATTTTTTCCACCCCGTGATATGAAACATTATCACAGAGCGGAAAAAATCATGCAACCGCGTTATTTGTTTCATGTTAAAGTGTGCCGGAATCAGAGCCGTTTGATTTGAGCCACTGCTATGGAGCAATGGGAAGGGTGAACTCTTCTGAATTTGCAGGAGGCTAAATGTACAAATGTAATCACTTTTCTGTTCATGAACTGGTGCCTCGCAGCGTATTTGAAAAACGTGGTGAGAGGGCGTGGCAATTATTGGATGAGCGTCTGTTAATTACTCTGGACAGGTTGAGGGAACGCTATGGCTCCACAACGGTTAACAACTCTGGTACTGGAACAAGGATCGTGAATGGAGCGGCCTGCGTACCAAAGAAAGCCCATTTTATAGCCCATACAGCCAGCATAGTTTTGGACGGGCTGCTGATTGTCTGTTTGCAAATATAAGCGCCGAGGAAGTTCGGCAGGATATTCTGGCGTCACCAAATGATTCTGCTTTTGAATATGTTGGAAGTCTTGAACTGGGCGTTTCCTGGTTACATTTTGATGTGCGGAATTG
>CAYTFI010000015.1:0-21466 GCA_964437065.1 uncultured Zetaproteobacteria bacterium
ACTGCCGGGCATGCATGCCAAAAAAGTGCATGCGCAGTACTCAGGCGTGTAGCTTCCCGGACTCTTGGCGCTCTGAAACGAAAGGCTTGTTACGGACGGAGCACTAGGTGGAACTGATCTGGCGCGTGAGCGCCTGGCTGATGCTGACCGCTTTATCAGCTGGCAGAAACGATAGTATCTTCCCGACCTTCTTTTCATTCATCAGAGAAAATATCCGCACCACCGTAGCCAGATCCATTTTGGCGATTACGGATGCGGCCCGTTCGGGTTTCATGCCTTCAAAGACCGCAGTCATGCGTTTAAGCTTTTTGTTTTTGATGCCCTGTTCATCTTTCAGGCGCTGTTTGATGCCGGCTTCAAGTTGTTCCAGTTCGGTAATGCGCCGATTTATCTTGTCTTCGGCCTGCTGAAGCAGTTTTTCCTTCCTGTTCAGTTGCGCCTCTCTTTTATCAAGGGAGTCTTTTTGCTTTCTCAAGTCCGCCAACATGGCATTTTCATGCATGAGTTCTGAGTTGTGGGCGGATGCCAGTTCCTGAATGGGTTCGGCTTGTGCTGTGGAAATAACTTTATTTGCCAGCATTGTCACTGCATTGACACTTGCTGGCGTGATATTTTTGGCATGTGCGCGGGACGGTTTGTTTGATACATGGTTTTCGGCTCTCGCCGCCGCTGTTTCTAATAGATGAGTTTCACCATTAGCCAGCCAGATGCCTGATGCCGCCCTGGCGACAAGCAACAGGCTGAGCGAAGCCAACAGCAGCGTTATAAGCTTTCTGCGCATCATCTCAGGCCGACGCCATGCTGGTGCGGGAGGCTGTCAGATCGTCCAATTGCCGCTGCGCATGATTGTTTGCGCGCCTTGATTGATTTCTTGCCTCCTTGTTGTGGACGATTTCAAAGGCATGATGCTTATGTTGCGCCTCAGCCAGGCTTTGCAGGATTGATTCTCTTCTCTCTTCCAGCATGCAAAGCCTTGCCTTGATATGATTCAACTCACTTTGTTGTTCATGAACAGATGCCTCAAAAATCATCAGCAGTGCAGCGGAATTTCGCATTTTAAAGGCCTGATCACGTTGCTGACGGAGCTGATGAATGCGTGCCGAAACTGATTGCTGGCGGATTTTCAGCTGATAACTTTTTCCATTGAGTTCTGCCAACCGGCCTTCGATTTTGCTGCGTTCCTGTTCGCTCAGTCGGGTTAGCATTTCAGATGTTTTTAGTTCCATTGAATCTCTCCTTTAACCCATTTTGCCTACTACCTCTAGCAATCGCTGTGCCGATTCTTCCCTGCTGCAGGTGGATTCGGTTTCCTGTTGCAAAAAACGACGCACTTCAGGCATGGCGCCGATAATCCGGTCAAGCTCGGGATTACTGCCCGCCTCGTATGCGCCGATTGAAATCATGTCTTCCATGTGTTCAAAAAGAGACATTGCTTTGCGAAATTCTCGATTGGCGACAATTTGTTTCCTGTCCATAAGCTGATTGCCCAGCCTGCTCACGCTTTTGATAATGTTGATGGCTGGGAAATGGCCCTGTTCGGCCAGCTTTCGATCCAGAATCACGTGCCCGTCCAGCACGGCCATGGCGGCATCAGCAATCGGGTCAGCCTGTAAATCATCGCCTTCAACAAGAACGGTGTATAAGGCGCTGATATCGCCGCTCCCGGCGCCGGGCCCTGACCGTTCGAGCAGCGACGCCAGGATGGAGAAGCAGGATGGGGTGAATCCCTTGGTGGCGGGAGGCTCGCCCAGCATCAGGCCGATTTCCCGCTGCGCCTGGGCGATGCGGGTCAGGCTGTCCATCATCAATAGCACGCGTTTGTCTTCATCACGGAATGACTCGGCGATAGCGGCGGCAATATGGGCCGCCCGAACCCTCGCAACGGCGGGCATATCGGATGTTGCAACGATCACAATGCTATGCTGCAAGGCTTCTTCGCCCAGTGATATATCGAGAAATTCGCGCACCTCGCGGCTGCGCTCGCCAATCAGGGCGATGACGTTTACATCTGCATCCGAATTGCGCGCCAGCATGCCAAGAAGCGAGCTTTTGCCAACTCCTGCACCGGAAAAAAGGCCCATGCGCTGCCCCCAACCCATGGGCAGGCAGGCGTCCATGGCGCGAACGCCAAGTTGCATGGGCTGGTCAATAATATGGCGGTCGAACGCATTGAGCCGTTCGCCGTGCAATGATTTTCGTTGCCCCGAAGGGGGCAGTTGCCGGCCATCCATGGGCCGACCCAGAGCATCAAGCACGCGCCCGAGCAGGTGTCTGCCTACCCGGATTGACGGCTCGCACGACAGGGGCCTGACGGGATCGCCCGGCGCTATGCCGAGCGTGCTGCCAACAGGCATCAGCAGAGTATATTCGGCGCGAAAACCGATAATTTCCGCCTCAATCGCATGCCCTGCGTTACAAATTATTTCACAGATTTGGCCGATGCTGGATCGCAGTCCTGTCGCCTCGAGCATGGATCCCAGAACCTTGTGAACCTTGCCCCGAACAGGAAACGGGCTGAGATGCTCATGTTGAAGTTCAAAAATTTTGCTGCGAAGTTCCCTGTCCCAGATCGGGGGTTTAACGTTCGTGCTCATGACTGTTCCGGCCAAGCAGGGGCGGGCGTAACTGCACGAGATAGTCTGCAACTGCGGCGATCGGGTCGATCAGGATATCCTGCCGGGCGGAAATAATGCGACATGTTCCTGTTTTCACGGATGCGTTGCTGGACAAAACATGTTGAGTCGGGCTTTCCTGTAGCAGGCGATTGAAGGCGCTGTAATCATCCGGAGAAATGGCTATGTTCAGTCCGCCTGTTTCAGGCAGTTGCGCGGCGGCCTTTTGAGCCATGTCGAACAGGCTGGCAGCATTGCTTTCAATTGCGCCGCCGATGATTTGTTCGGCAATGTGCCGGCCCAGGTCCATGGCTGCTTCAGCAAATGCCTGCTTTATTGCAGCAAGCTCGTTATCAGCCTCTTTTAATGCATCTTTTACCGTATCCAGTATTTGTTCAGCCCGTTTTTGACCCAGCGCCAGGCCTGCCTTTTCTCCGGCCAGATAGGCCTTGTCGTAGGCCTCCTTCTCAATAATCTCGGCCCGGCCCTGCGTCTCTTCAAGCATCTGTTCAAGTTGCTGCATGCGGTTTACATTCTCGCAGGCCTCCTGAGCATCATGGGCGACAGCAAAAGAGCCATACGGAAATGCACTCTTTTTTGTTGCATGGACCTGTTCCTCGGGGTACGTCAGGGGCGAAAGAGCAGCCATGCCCTAGACCATGTCATCGCTGGTGCCAATGGTTATCGCACCATCATCATCAAGCTTGCGTATGATCTTGAGAATGCTCTGCTGACTCTCTTCAACATCGGCAAGCTTTAACGGTCCCATGACCTCCATGTCTTCACGCATGATTTCTGCCGCCCGCTGAGACATATTGCCAAAGAACCGGTTAGCCACGTCATCAGAGGCGCCTTTCAGCGACCTGACCAGATCATCAGACGAAATGTGCTTGAGTATGGTTTGAATGTCGCGGTCGGAAAGCTCGTTCAGATCCTCGAAAACAAGCAGCAGGCGGTCAACCTGGCTGAACAGGGTTTCATCCTTTTCACGCAACTGATCCAGAATGGGACGGGCGACCTCTTTCTCCAGTCCCTTCAAAATGTCCACAACGCTGACCATGCCGTCAAAACTGATGCCGGACTCGCCCTGCATTTCCGACAGCTCTTTCTCCAGCGTTTCCTCGATGTCATGCACCAGCTCGGCTGGAACGCTTTCAATCTTTGACATGCGCATGACAACGGACAGCTGAATATCCTCGGGCAGCATGGCGATCACCCGACTGGCGACGCTGCTGTCAATATGTCCGAGTATCAGGGCAATGGTCTGCGGGTGTTCATCTTTAATGTTTGCGGTGATCATTTCCGGTTTGAGGCGGGACAGCTTTTCCCAGATTGTAAAGACCTTGGGCGCATTGAGTTCGCTGAGCAATTGATCTGCTCGCGAGGCTTCGATGGCGTGCTTGAACAGCGACACCACGTCGCTTCGGCTGGAGCGCATCAGGGGATCTTCCGAGCGGTGGAGCGCAAGATACTCCTCGGTGACGGAGTTGAGCACTTCCGAATCGATTTTACCCAGGTCCGCCATGCGCCGGCCCAGACGTTTAAGCGTATCATCGTCCATGCCCTGAATCAGGTGGCGCGAGGCCTCCGGCCCCAGTGCGAAAAGCAGGATGGCGGCCTTATCTTCGCCGCTTAGTTTTTTATTCGCCATCATGCAGGATCGACCCATTCGCGCAGCACTTTGCTGGCTCGTTCAGGCTCTTCCATAATGCTGTTCCTGACCTGCTCCATATTGGCCAGACGGGCATAGGCCTCGTGCGAAAGCTCATTACCCGGCCCATTGAGCGCCCGCGCCCTGTTTGCCGCTGCGCCCTGAGCCGCAGCATTCTCCTGAATACGTTTTGCCAGCGGCTTTAAAATAAACCAGGCCAACAGCAGCAGGGCCATGGCGGCGATGCCGTATCGCGCCGCCTGAAGGTAGAAGGCCCTGTTTTCAGATGCCATCAAGGCCTCGCTGTCAACCTGGCTGGAGATATTTACCAGAGGCATGCTCTGCACATCAACAGAATCACCCCTGTCCTCATCATAGCCCATGGCGCGCTCGATGAGTTGTTGCAGGCTGGAGAGCTCTTCTTTTGTTCTTGGCGTGAATATTTGTTTGCCATCGGCATCTTTTTTCATATGTCCGCCGACGATTGTTGCAACCGATAGCTTGTTGATGCTGCCGAACGGCACGATGCGGTGTTCAATGGTGCTGCTGATCTCAAAATTGGTCGTGTTTTCTGATCGATTGGCCCTTTCTTCCGGCGAGACTGGCTGTGCGGCGGCGCCTGCCTGTTGTTTCGCTCCCGGCGTATTGGATGCCACGCCGGGCACGCCGATGGCCGCTCCGGTCGACGTGCGTTTCTCATCTATTGCCTTCTGGCTGCGCAGCACCTGTTCATCAGGATTGTACCTTGTGCTGTTTTGTTCGATAAATTCGCGATTAATCTCGGCTGAAACACGAACTACGGCTTGCCCCTCGCCGACAATCTGTTCCAGCATGCCGGTCAGACGCGCCTCCATGCGCGTCTCCAGACGAGCCTGATACTCCTGCATGGTTTGCCCTTCAGACGACGGAGCCTCTTTTTCATTGCTGGAGAGCAGATCGCCGGCGGAATCGACCACTGTGACAGCGCTGTGATCAAGTTCAGGGATGCTGGCGGCGACGAGATTCTGAATGGCGATCACCGATTTCTTTGGCAATTGACGACTGCCGCTTAATTGCAACATGACCGATGCGGTCGCCTTGCGATCCCGTTCGGCAAAGGCGGATTCCTTTGGTAAAACCAGGTGAACGCGCGCTGCATTGATTTGCGGCATAACCTCAATGGTTTTGGCCAACTCGCCCTGCAAGGCGCGCTGCAGATTTATTTTACGTGTAAAGTCGCTGAGGCCGAACTCATTGTTTTGGTCAAAAAGTTCAAAGCCGATGTTGTCGGTGGGGGTCATGCCCTTTCCTGCCAGATTCATGCGAACCTGATACACCTGATCTTCAGGAACCGTCACCACGCCTCCGCCTTCAAGTCGATAAGGAATATGCTCTTTCTGCAACAAGCTTACAACCGCAGCGGCATCTTTTTCCGTCATGCCGGCATAAATTGACTGATACGGCTTTTCCGAGGACCATAACACAAGGCCAATAAATCCGGTCAACATCAGACTGGCTGCGGCAAAAAGCATCAGGCGGCGATATTTGGCCAGCATCTGGGGAACCTGGATTGTTCCACCGGCTGCCGTCTGGTCTGCCTCATTTGGCGCAGGCGTGGCGGAAACATTCAACGGGTTGGCGGGAGCAAGCGAGTTCGGCATCAGTGCGTCGTCCTGTTACGCCTGCATGCGAATAACTTCGTGATAGGCGTCCACAAGTTTATTCCGCACGCTTAACATCAGTTGAAATGAAAGATCGGCCTTCTGGATTGCCAGAAGCGTTTCTGATGTGTTCTGGCCTTCTCCTTTGGCAAGGGCGATGGCCGCCTGACTGGCGGCTTTCTCATCATGGTTGAGTTGCGCGGCGTAGGCGCTGAGCATGGAAGCGAAATCGCCGGATTTTTGCGTTTTGGCCGGATGACTTGAGCCCGGCGCCAGATGCGTCGGCGACACCCCGGCGGAGGGGGCATAAGTATTGATATTCATTTTATCTCCTGTTCGACATGGTTTGAAAAAGTCTATCTGAGCAGTTCAAGCGATTTCTGGAACATGCGTTTGGCTGCTTCCATGGTGGTGACATTGGATTCAAATGATCGTGACGCTGAATTCATGTCCACCATTTCCTCAACCGGATTGACATTGGGCTGTTTGACCATGCCCCGTTTGTCCGCATCGGGATGAGACGGGTCGTAAACCTCGCGGAACGGGCGCTGATCCAGCGTAATACGCGCAGCCTTGACGGATTGCAGGCGCCCTTGCCCGAAGCGGCTGTTGAACACATCGGAAAAGTTGCTTTTCGCCGCAATGGCCTGGAAGACGACCTGTCTGCGCCGGTATGGTCCGCCCGCTTCCGTGCGCGTGGATTCCGCATTGGCGATATTTTCCGCAATAATGTCCATGCGGGTGCGCTGGGCGGACATGCCGGAGGCGCTGATATGCATGGATGTTAAAAGGTCACTGGCCATTATCTGCCTTCCTTGACGGCGTTAAGCATGCCGCCGAGCCTGCCTTTGATCAGGCGAAGGGTTAGTTCGTGCATGAGTTGGTTTTCGCTTATTTTGGCCATCTCCTTTTGTGGATCAACCGAGTTTCCATCCATTTTCCGGACGGAGCGGCTGCTGTTAACGAAGCTGCTTTCCCATTGGTTGCCGCCGGCGTCGCTAAAATGCGCGGGATGGGTTGCAATCGTCTCGACGGAGTTGTCGCGTTGCATGCTCTGCTCGGCAAGAAAGTCTTTAAATGTTCTGGTATCGGCGCGATAATTCGGCGTATCCGCATTGGCAATATTGCCGGCGTAAACGCCTTGCGCCCGCTCTCTGGCGATAAGCGCTGATTCAAGGCTCTGGAAGCCGCCTGCAAATAAACCGCTCATATCTTCATAACCTCCTGAAAGCCGCTGTTGCCGTGGCTTGATGCATGGCCCTATCCAGCAAATGACATGCCAGACTCATAGGCATGTAATTTATTGCGCAGGGTGCGAATGCTGATCCCGAGGAGCAGCGCGGCCTCGGTGCGGTTGCCCTGCACATGAAGCAGGGTTTTTTCAATCAGCGAGCGTTCCATGTCGCGGATGCTTACGCCCGCTTTCAGGTCGGCGCCGGCCTGTTTTTCATGTTCCGGCGCGACCGGGTCGAGACTCAGGTGTTGCGGTCGTATGGCGTCATTAACCGACATCAGAAAGGCCCGATGCATGCAGTTTTCCAGTTCACGGGCATTGCCGGGCCAGGGAAAGGCTGTCAGCTGGTCCGCTGCGTCGGCGGTTACTTCCGGCGCCGGGCGCTTGTACATTTCGCTGAAGCATTGAAGGAAATGCCGGGCCAGAGGCATAATATCAGTCTTGCGTTCCCTTAGCGGCGGCAGTTGAACGCAAACGACATTCAGGCGATAATATAAATCCTGACGAAAGGTTCCCTCGCGAACGGCCCGGGCAATGTCACGATTGCTGGTGGCGATAACGCGCACATCAATCTTTACCGGCCTTCGGCCTCCCAGGCGATCCACTTCCCCCTCCTGTAAAACACGCAGGAGCTTGGCCTGTAAATGCACCGGCATTTCGGTAATTTCATCAAGCAGCAGGGTGCCTTCATGGGCCAGTTCAAATTTACCCGGTCGGGCCGAGGCGGCGCCGGTGAACGCCCCTTTTTCATGCCCGAAAAGCTCCGCTTCCAGCACGCCCTCAGGAATGGCGGCGCAATTGATGGCGATGAAATTTTGACGGTCTCGATTCGAGCAGGCGTGGATGTAGCGCGAGAGGCGCTCTTTGCCGGTTCCGGATTCGCCGATAACGAGAATGGATGCGCGACTCGGGGCGACCAGCGCCACGCGATCAAGCAGGCGCCTGGTCTCAATGTCTTCAGTGACAAACTCCCCTTTTCCGGTCGATTGCTGCTGCTTGCCGGCCTGTAGCGCCAGCTCCCTCTGATGGCCGCTTTTGCGGATATAAATTTCCAGCACATCATCCGGAACCGGCAGCAGTCGGTAATCCATGACGCCCAGGTGCATCAGATCGGCGGCCCGTTCGCTCTGTCCGTTTAGCGTTAATATAACAATATTCGCTTGTGGGTTGCGGGTGAAAAGACGGCGGACGAGAGCCGGCGAAGTGACGCTGTCCCAGATAAGAATCAGGCTGTCGGACTGGCACTCAGACGCAGCAGATTGCTCTGGCAACGCTTCAATTTGCATCTCGGGCAACAGCCTGCCGAGCTGTACGCGCAATTCGGCCTCCTCGTTGGAAGGAAAGCCAAGCATGGTGATGTTTCTCAGACTCATGGCAATTCTCCCAGCAATTCGCCTGCCAGCTGATCGGCCAGGGCCAGCTTGGCCAGGGCGCCATATGCGCCCGCATCTTTTTCACCGGCCAGGGCCTGCAAGCGCTCGGTTCCCTGTGTTAGCTGGCCCGTGCGAAGCAGACTGACGCCCGAATAATATTGCCATGGGCGATCGTGTTTTTGCTTGGGCATCTGCCTGTAAAGCTTTAATGCAGCAGCGTATTCCTTTGCAGTAAAAAGGTTATTCGCCTGATTTATCAGGCCCTGATCCGAGTCGGCGCTGGCGCTGCCTCGATAATGACTCCATGCCTGCGCCGCCACATGCCACTGCGACATGGCTTCTGCCGTTTCAGCCCTGACCTTCCAGTAATCCGCTCTCGCCTCCAGCGCTATAGTGGCCGACTGTACGGATTTAAGCGTTTGGCGCGCTGCTTCGGCATGACCCTGAGCGAGCTGGATGCGGGCGACGACAATGAGTATTTCAGGTCGAAACAGGGTGAATTCATGAGTATTGAGCCAACGCATGATTTTTTCCACAGCATTGCTGTCTGAGCGCTCCTGCCAGAGCTTGATGAGTTCCAGCATGGCGCGCTGGCCGGAAATACTGGCCTTGTTTTCTATATATAGTTTGTCGAGCAAAGCCTCGGCGGCATCAAACAGCAACAATTTTCTCATTGCTCTGGCAATGCCGAAACGCAGCGTCTGCGATTGCGCCTCGGGCGGGTGCAGTTGCGGGAATTGTCGCCAGATGACGACAGCTTTCATCCATTGTCCTGCGGCCAGAAGGCCGGAGACGATTTTTTCCAGCCTTGCCGCGCCTTCCTGCCCGGCGGAGCGGGAAATAGCCTGCTCCGGGGACGTTGCCGCCTGGGCGTATGCATGAAGCGCCGGGGATTTTAAATTTTCGCCGGAAATGGCGCTGGCGATGCGTGATGCGCCATCTTCAACACGCCCCCACAGGCGCGCCAAAGCGAGCATAGCTTCATCTTCCAGCGGTGACAGCTGATTTCTGTCGGCCACTTTCCGGATTGCGGCAATGACAGGCAGCAGCTTCTCCCGCTCGTTCACATCCCTGTTTTGCAGCATTAATTTTCGCATGAACGCCTTGCGCCCCACGGCCGTTTCCGCCTGCCTGTCGGCCAGGATGTCGTACTCATTGATTGCAGCCGCTATTGTGTTCTTCTGCTTTGCCAGAATATCGGCTCGCAGCAGGCGTATGGCCGGGGCCTGTTTTTTTGTGATGAACTGTCGGGTAAACGATTCGGCCAGCCCCAAAGCTTCTTTATCCCTGCCGTATTGATGTAACAGAAGAATATAAGCGGCAAACAGTTGCGGCTCTGCCGAGATTGCGGTCGGCCATCGATGATAAACATGATCAAGCGATTTGAAAGCGGCGCTGTGGCGGGCTTCGCCTATGTCCACCAGGGCGTTCCAGGCCGCGCCTATGCCCTGAGCCTGGCTGCCTTCATCTGCTTGCATGCCATATTGCAACAGCTCACTGCGCGCAAAGGCATACTTTTCCTGTTTTATGTGAATGCGGGCCATCAATAGCCATGCCTGACGCAGCCTCTCTTTCTTCTGATCCAGGGCGATGACTTCCCTTGCATTTGCGATAGCCTTTTTGAGGCTGCCGCCTTTCCATTCCAGCCAGGCGCGCAGCCACCTGAATCTGGCGGCATCCGGGCTGTGCGGAAACTCCTTGAGCAGGGCCTCAATGGCCTGAACGGAAGGGACCACATTGTCAAATAGCCGGGATTTGGCGCGCATCACCTCCGCTTCGGCGATAAGACTGAGCAGGGACATGCGTTCAGATGACTGGATGTCGCTATTGGCCAGCAGTATTTCAGATGTTCGAATGGCCTGTTTCGGATTGCCGCTGTCCAGAAACACGCGAATTGCCTGAACACGCTCGCTGACCTGGCTGATGGCCAGGCCGGGGGATAGCAGCAGAAAGACAAGAAGAAAAATAATATTTCGGGCCATGCCGGCAGTTCGCAAGATTCATGCCGGCATGCAAGCATGCTCCCCTGTTATCCTGGCAAGACGCCATGCAGGCTGAATAAGCCGTTAGTTTACAGTAGGTTGAAGACCCTTCTTTTTGATCTTTTCGACCAGCGTGGTTCGGTTCATCGCCAAAAAAATGGCGGCGCGTTTTTTATTCCAGTTGAATCGTTGCAAAGCCGAGAGAATGAGGTGGCTTTCAAATTCATCGACAGTGGCTTTCAGATCAATATTATCTGCCAGATCAACATTCATCTGGAAACTTTGCAGCACTCGCTCCCTGTCTTTCAGCATGCGTGACGGCAGATCTTCCGAATCAACAATTCCCTCCCGCTTGAGCGTGCTGACGCGCTCAATCAGGTTGCGCAGTTCGCGAACATTGCCGGGCCATTCGTAGGCCAGCATGGCGGTCTTTGCCTCATCCGACAAGCCTTTGATATTCGAGCCCTTTTCATCATTAAAATGTCCGATAAAATGGTTTGCCAGCAACAGGATATCATCACCCCGCTGGCGCAGCGGCGCGATATGCAAAGGGATGACATTCAGGCGGTAGTAAAGGTCTTCGCGGAAACGGCCCGCCTCAATTTCGGCCTCAAGATTGCGGTGGGTCGCCGCAATCACGCGCACATCAACATGAATGCTTTGCTGGCTTCCAACCGGCTCAAAGCAGCGCTCCTGAAGCACGCGCAGCAGTTTGACCTGGAGTTTCTGGCTCATGTCGCCAATCTCGTCGAGAAATATCGTGCCGCCATTGGCAATCTCAAAGCGTCCGGGACGAGCCCGGATCGCCCCGGTGAATGCGCCTTTGATATGGCCGAAAAGCTCCGACTCCAGCAACTCCTCAGGGATCGCCCCGCAATTAATGGATACCAGAGGTTTGCCTGATCTGGTGCCTGATCGATGCAACGCCCTGGCCACCACCTCCTTTCCGCTGCCGGATTCGCCTGAGATGAGGACGGTGCTGTCCGAACTGGAGAGCAGGTGAATGGTCTCCTGTAATTTCCTGATGGATGTGCACTGGCCAATGAAGCCGGATGTTTCTTTATAGCGAATTTGCTCGCGTAGTGAATAATTGTCCTGTTTTAGCTGACGTGTTTTCATCAACTCGCCAATACGCACCAGCATTTCGTCCATATCAAAGGGCTTTTTCAGGAAGTCGTTGGCGCCGAGCCGAACGGCGTCAACGGCGGTGTCAACCTCGGCGTAGCCGGTCATGATAATGATGCCCATATCGGGATCATTTTGACGGAATTCGCGCATCAGCTCAATCCCGTTGCCGTCGGGGAGTCGCACATCCAGAAGAGCTATGTCAAACTTGCCTGTGCTCATCGCTTCTCTGGCGCGTGTTGCATTGGCGGCGCCGGTGACATGAAATCCGGATGTCTCAAGAGTCTCCTGCAGGATAAGCCGGAACTCCTGATTGTCCTCAACCAGCAGAATAAATGCAGACTGTTTCACGCCATGATTCTCCCTGAAATATATTGTGATGAGACCGTAAAAGTCCATCCATGGTCTTGTTGCCCCCGGAAAGCGAAAAGTGTGATTTTCACATTCCTTACAAATCAACTGCTTGCAGGGCAAACCATTGATTTGCGCGCCTGCCCATCTGCCTGTGCGTTGCACGCAGACAGGTAGGCGCGATAAGGCTTTTTACGCAGTAATCATTGTGATTCCTTAAGCAAAGTCAAAATAATGACGCATCAGTCATAAAAAAGCAAGCATTGAGACCAACATTGCATGGCATCGCCGTTTATTTCGATCCCTCAGTGTTCAACCGGATGTTAAAGTCGGATGGATTGCAGCCGATATGTATTATTGCAAAGTGTTGGCTTAAGAGATGTTATGGAGCGGTATTCTGGCCGTGAATGCCTGTAGCCGCTTGCCCTGTCGATGGTTTTTAGAGCTTGCGCATTCCAGCATATTTGCGAGCCTGGAGGATAAATATGAATGACCCCAAGCTGTTGCTGGCCGAAGATGATGAAGCGCTGGCCTCGTTACTGGATGAATATTTACAGGAAGCGGATTATGATGTCACGGTTTTCCGCCGTGGCGATACAGCGCTTGAGGCGCTGAAGCATGATCATTTTGACCTGGTGTTGAGCGATATTGTCATGCCGGGCGTCGATGGTTTGACGCTGCTTCGCTACGTTGCCGAAAATTCTCTGGATACGCTGGTTTTGCTGATGACGGGCTATTCCGGCATTGAAGATGCATTGCATGCCGTTGAGCAGGGCGCCTATGATTTTGTCAGCAAGCCTTTCCAGCTGCCTGAAATACGTGTTCGTCTGAATAATGCCGCGCGCTATCAGCGCTTGCTGCGCAGGTGGAAAGAACAAACTGAGGACGATTTCTCGACGTCAGGGGCCAGCCGGCCAATGGAGTCGGTCGTGGCCCGCGCCTACGGCGCCAATGCCGGGGGACGTTATTGATGTTGCAACTGTTGATTGTTGAAGATCAACCTGCTGTCAGGGAAGTGGTGGCGGAGATTGCCGGAGAATTGAGTGAAGAGATAGGAATCACCCAGGTAAGCAGTATTCACAAGGCGCGTGCCGAGCTTGTCGGCAACAGCTGGGATTGCCTGATAACCGATATGAGCCTTGGTGATGGAAATATGCTTGAACTGGTCGAATCGCTGAAGCGTAAGGGCGTAATAATGCCGCCTGCGATTCTGATGAGCGGATTTCTGACGTCCGAGAGGAATGCGCAGGCTCTGAGTCTTGGCTTTGATTATGTGCTGTCCAAGCCTTTTGAGCCGGACGCCCTGCTGGAATATCTTGAGAAGATCCTGCTTCGGAAGGGCAGTCATCATAATGATGTTGAAAAGAAAAGACGACCCGGAAAGGCGTCTGATCGCCTGCTTCCCGAAATGTTTGAAATGGATCGGCGTCTGGGACTGATTTACCGTATGTTTGATGAAATACCGAAACAGCCGGATGTTTCCTCTGTAGGGGCCAGCGCCTTGAACCTGGCGATAGAAATTGTTCATGGACATGGCGGTTATCTGGCTCTTTTTGAACGGCAGCAGCAGCAGCTGGTTATGGTGGCATCGCAGGGACTGGACGGGATTTCCCGGTCTTGCGTTCTCGATGAAACACCCTTTAAACCATTAATTTCCGGGCGCAATGAGCTGTTGCAGTCAGCGGCGGGGAGCACGGGGGCCGCCTGTTGGCCGGGCGTGGAAGGACAAACATATGCTGCAATTCCAGTGCGCCTGCAGGGGGCGGCGACGGGCGTGCTGTGCATGTTGAATCCGCCGGAGATTCCGTTGAAAAGTGAAACCCGTCAAATACTTGGTCTCCTGGTTAAAAAACTTGACACATTGCTTGACAATCGCGCCGTGCATGCGGCTTTGGCGGCGAATATGCGGGAGACATTGATAGCGCTGGTGCGTTCTCTGGAGGCGCGCGACCGTTATACGCGGGATCATTCCGCCAGAGTTGGCGCGCTGTCGGCGACGCTCGCCGTTGATCTGGGGCTGGATCAGGATCATGTTGACCTTATTCGCACCGGCGGCCTGCTGCATGATATCGGCAAGTGCGGGGTGCCCGACGCCGTATTGCTCAAGCCCGGACGGTATACGGATCAGGAGTTTGCCATTATGAAGGCTCATCCGGCCATTGGCGATAATATCCTGGCGAATATGGATCCCATGGTGCGGGAGCGTTTGATGTTGCGTCACCACCATGAACGTTATGACGGCTATGGTTATCCGGACAGGCTGGCCGGGGAGAATATTCCCTTTGACGCCCGCATTGTGTGCGTGGCCGACGCCATAGATGCGATGACAACGCATCGGGTGTATCGCATGGCCAGGCCGCTCTCCTTCTGTCTGGAGCAACTGCAGGCCAATTCTGGCACGCAATTTGATCCTCAGGTAGTAGAGGTGGCCATGGCCGCGATTGAGCGGGGCGTGGTGAAGACGCAGGCTGAAGCGGAAAATCAGCCCGTTAGCGGCGTAATGCCGTTGTCTGCCTTGATATCAGTTAAAACCGAGGTTCGTCATTATGCATAAAGTAGATAACGGTCGTAAGGATTTTCGTATTGATGATGTGATTCCTATGTGCGTTGAAAAATTGACACCGGAGGAATTTCGAATCAAGCAAAGCAAAATAGGCATTCGCTCCCGGCAAAACAGCATGCTGCAAAAAATGGTGGGGCGGGATGTTTTTGCCGGAGAGAGTGAAAATGGTCTGCCCCCGGAAGTAGGGAAGGCATTGGAAGCTCTGGATGCCAAGCTTAATTATCTGATCGGCGTCAATATGCTTAATGATGCAAGCCATAGCGACATGCAGGAGCGCCCGGTCAATTTGAGCGTGACGGGCATCAATTTTGTCGCCCGCGGCGCCTATGCAAAGGGGGACAGGGTCAAAATCACCTTGATGTTGCCATTGTTTCCTCCATCAACGCTGGAACTGCTCGCCACCTTGTCGCGTGCAAGGAATATAGGGGATGGACAGGTAAATATTGCCGCCCAATTTTTTTACCGTTGCGATGATGAGGAAGATATGGTTTCCAGATATGTTTACCGCCGTCATCGTGAAATGATTCGGATCTGCAACCGGCATGAGGAGATTGAAGCGGAATTGAGCGGGCCGGCGGGAAGCCCTGGTTCGGCCTGACGCGTTCGTGCGGCGAACAGTTATTGCTTGCCAAACAGACGGGAAAGCAGGCCTTTTTTCATAGGGAAGGCCTTCTCTGTTCTGATTAGAATAACAGATATATTGTCCGGCCCGCCGGCTGAGTTGGCCAGATGAATCAATTGCGCCCCCGCCTTGCGGAGATTGCGGCTGTATTTTGATAACGTAAGCTGAATGGTTTCATCGGAAACGACATCGGTGAGCCCGTCAGAACACATCAGATAGATGTCCCCCTCATTGACAGTGTCCTCAACAAGATCCGGCTCTACGCCGGGTTCGAGGCCGAGTGCGCGGGTCACCAGATTCTTGATGGTCGAATTGCGCGCATCGGCGGCGGTGAGCAGGCCGCGACGAACCTGCTCGTGAATCAGCGAGTGATCCTCAGTGACATGGCTCAATCTGTTATCGCGCAGGCGGTACATGCGCGAATCGCCAACATGCGCAGCAGTGAGACGATCTGAATAAAACAGGGCCACCAGAACCGTGGTGCCCATGCCGGCGCATTCCGCCTTGCTTTGCGCCATCTTATAAATCTTGTCATTTGCACAGCGAATCGCCTCGCGCGCCAGCATGGATTCGCCGGTAAAGCCGGTGTTTTCATCAATTTCCGCCTGTGGCATTTCAAATACGCGCGCCCTGATCTGTTCCGAGATGCTTTCAACCGACATGGCGCTGGCGACTTCGCCGGCATTATAGCCGCCCATGCCATCAGCCAGCACCGCGAACCCGTGAGATGGCGTGACGCCCACGCAGTCTTCATTATGGTCGCGTTTGACGCCGACATCAGTCATTGCGTGCATTTCCATCATGCTCATCGTGAGTCTCCCTGATCTCGAATATCCCGCAGGCAGTGAAGCACGCCCTGAATCACATCGTTGCCTGAAGCAATCCGGTTCTCGGGTTTTTTGGCAAGCATCCTATCAATCAGCTTGATGACGCTTTCAGGCAAGTCGGGGTTGAACTGGCGAATATCAGGATGCGCCTTCTTGGCGATCTGATACATCAGCTTGGAAATCGAGTCGGCCTTGAACGGGCGTACGCCGCAGGCTAGTTCATAAAACATCACCCCGAGCGAAAAAAGATCCGAGCGGCCGCTGATATTTTTGCCGGCCAGTTGTTCCGGCGACATATAGGATGGAGTTCCCATGACAATGCCGGCCCTGGTTCGGCTGCATGCGGTAATATGGGCGATGCCGAAGTCGGTGACTTTTACAGTCTTGTTTTTCAATATCATGATATTGGCCGGTTTAATGTCACGGTGGATAACATCTTGCGAGTGGGCGTATTGCAGCGCTTCGGCAATCTTGCCGATGATTTTCAGGGTTGTGCCGAGAGGCAATAGCGCGTTCGGCTTTGTATAGGTCGCCAGATCCATGCCATCAAGAAATTCCATGGCGATATAGGCCAGGTCATGTTCTTCCCCGGCATCAAAGATAGTGACGATATTGGGGTGGTTGAGCATGCCGGCAATTTCAGCCTCGTGAAAAAAGCGCTCTTTTACCTCTTTCAGTTCATCGAGTTCAAATTCCTGCGACAGCGCCATGGTTTTGATGGCGACTTCCCGGTTTATTTTAGGATCCCTGCCGAGATAGACGGCGCCCATGGCGCCCTTGCCAAGCTCTTTAATGATTTTATAACGGCCAAGCATTGCCAGATTGTCGCCCTCCAGTATCTGGGAAGTGAAGCCGCCAATGGTATTGGCGCCGGACTTGACGGATTTTTCCGCCTTTCTGGCGTTGGCCAGCCTGACCTGGGCGTCCTTGTAGCTGCTATCGTGCTCGACCATGTATTCATAAACGGCAATAGCCTTGTCGAACATGCGCTTGCGTTCAAAGTCCAGGGCAAGATTATAGAGGATGGATAGCATTTCATCGTTTGCCTGGCAGGCGCAGAATTTTTCAAAGGCCATATCAAGCATGCCCTGACTTTGAAATGACAGCCCCAGGACTTTATTGGTTTCATTCGAATCGGCGGTTGCCTTCTTTCGCGCTTTTTTCCCAGTGATCAAGGTTCGGGTGGTTAACAGGAGATGGCCGATCAACAACAGGCAGGCGGCGCTTATTGTTTGCAACCAGAGCGAGGCAGTTGTCAACAGCGCGAGGTTGCCGCCAAGCAGAAGGATAAGCGCCAGGGCCGAGATCACCCCGTTTATCATCGGATTAAGCCGGTTAAAGCCAACACTGAGATAGAGGCCGATCAACAGCAGCAGCGCCAGTTCCACCTTTCCGGCCCAGACCGGACGCAAGAAAAAGGTTTCATGAAGAATGCTTTGCAGAACCTGAGCTATGAATTCAACTTGCGCCATATTGGCATTCACCGGGGTGTCCAGCGTTTGACTGATAGCGGCGGCGGTGACGCCAATCAGTACCAGCTTGTCCCTGAAAACGCCCGTGTCAATGCGACCGGAGTGCACATCGGCAAATGAGTAGGTGCTGAAACCGTTGTCGGAATCGCTTGCAAAGAAGGCGGGCAATAAACGGATCTGCGCATCCGTTCCGATGTTTTTTGCGCCCAGTTCGATATCCAGGCCAAGGTTGATGCGCAGGTCATCAACTGGAATATTCATTGCCTTTGCCGCCAGAGCCAGCGACATGGAGGGGAAATACTTGCCTGCATATGGCATGGCGAGTTGCTCGGTGCGCACGACGCCGTCATTGTCGGCAAATACGTTAATATGACCCAGACCGGCTGCAACCCGGCTCAATTGCGGAAAAGGATAGCGCAAGTTGCTTGCCGAAGGTGGAATAGAGTTGCTGTTGGCCAGATTGATCTGGCTGATGCTCATGCGATTAAGATCGTCGGTCAGGCCGGGTTTTATGGCGCTCGCATTGGATTCTCCCGTTTCAAACAGCATGGGCATCAAGGTGTTGCCGGACTTGCGCACGGCATCAATGAGGATGCGGTTTTCATCCTTTAATTCAGGCGAGTCCATTGCCTGAGCGGCTTCGCTGTAGAGAATATCAAGCCCGACAAGATGCGCTCCCGCGCTGGAAAGCCGGCCAATCATTTTTCCGATCACGGATCTCGGCCACGGCCAACGGCCAAGTTGCGTGATTGATTCGTCATCAATGTCAATAATGATGATGCGCTCATCCGCAGCCTGTGATCGCGCCTGCATGGCGTGATCGTAGGCGAGCAATTCAAGCCTTTGCAGCGGGGCGGAGTTATTCAAATATGCCAGCACGAACAACAGCGTGAGGCCGCTGCTGATTAACAAATTTGACTTCCAGAATTTACCTTGATTCAAAGATGCAGCCCTTTATTTTCAAATGTGTTTTTATCGCTTCGAGCCTTTATTCGTCGTGTCTGAGCAAGAGCAATCATGTCACCCTTCCGGCGCGGTTTCAAATGCCCTGCGCTGTTGGGCAGAATAACAAGTTTGAGGCCAAACGCCATTGCGCCCTGCGCACAGCATCCGTAGAGCATCCGTATTGACATGGAAACTGGCGCTCCGTACGGTTCGCGCTCCTTTTTCCCCGATAGCTCAGTCGGTAGAGCAGGTGACTGTTAATCACCTTGTCGCAAGTTCGAGTCTTGCTCGGGGAGCCATATTGTGCGCCGGAGGCTTGCAGCGATGCAGGCCTTTTTTCTGCTCTCCGACAAGGAGATCGTTGCGCCCGACTTTGACAACGCATGGGCGCGAATTGATGCGATTGCTCCCGGGATAAGATTTGCATTACTCAATCCCGATGTGCAGGTCATCCTCTCATCCGGCTATAACGAACAGGAAGCAACCAGCCGCTTCACCGGCATGGGGCTGGCCGAATTTATCCAGAAGCCATATCATACGGACGCGCTTCGGCAAGTGATGCGCACAGCCATGCAGCGGGAGACGCGATGATTTACAGATATAGCACATTGTTTGTCGCCATACTTGGCATAGGCGCAAGCATACTCTTGTATAGTACATTGCAATCCCTGATTCAGCAGTCTGGCAGAGCCGAAATTGACCGGCGCATTCAGATTGAAACGAATACGTTCAAGGGAACAATCACCCAGCATCTGGATGCAAGTCGCTCATTTTCTTCATTCATTCTCGGCGAGACGCTGGCTCATGCATATATTGAGGCGGATGAAGCCAGCGGGTTTATTCGCGGGTCATTGCGAATCCATCCGAATGAGCTTCTGGCGCTGGCTATTCTGCCGCCGCAGGAACATGGCGACCGGGTGCTTATGACAGCACAAGAAACTTCGGTGAAAAATCTGGATCCGCCTCTTGCGTCAGCATGGTTGAAGCAGGTCGCTGATGACCATATTCGGGCTGTGATCGTTCGGAATGCAGAAGGACGCCACATCATGCGGGTTGGCGTAGCTGTGCCTTCCGAATATGGCGCCGGTTATGCGGTTGCCGATTGGGATATTGTGTCGATGCTCGAGGCCAGTCAAAAGAGTCTGGGGGAGACCGGCCTCGAATTGCAGATCGAAAGCAGCATGGATCGGGCGCGCATCCCGCTGATCAGGACTGGCTGGGTTTCAACGACGGCGCAATCAGGAGCCAGCGTGGTTGATTTCAGCCAGGCGGGGCTTGCCTTCAGGTTGACTATTCGCCCGTCCGCCGCACTGCTGAAACAGATGCGCTCATCACTGCCAGTCTGGATACTTCTGCTTTCTCTGGGTTTGACCGGACTGGCGACGTGGCTGATTTTTAACCGCAGCCGTTACGCCGAGTCGCTCGAACTTGAAGTGGGAGCCAGGACGCAAGACTTAGAAGCGCAACAGCATGAATTGGCAGCCGTGGTGGATCATCATGCTGATGCGATGCTGATGCTGGATAATCATGGTGCTGTGCTGCGCGCCAACCCTGCCGCTTGCATGCTGTTTGGCTATCAAGCCGATGAATGGATGAAGCTGTCTGTCCATGACCTTATTCCTGCCGACATTGCCAAACAATATCCGCAGTGGTTTGCCGAAGAACCGTCTGGCAAGCGTCACGATAGCATGGGGAAACGGCGGGAACTGCGTGGTCGCAAACGGGATGGCACGATCTTTCCCGTGGAAGTGACAGTCAATGAATATGTGGCCAACGGACAACAACGACTCTCGATCATTGCGCACGATCTCTCCGGGGAAAAAAAAGCGCAAAGCCATATTCAGCGTCTGGCCAATGCGGTGCAGCATTCAAGCGATATCTATTTTTCCACGGATGCCGATGGCATGGTCACCGAAGTCAATGCCGCAGTACTATCTTTGCTCGGGTTGAAAAAAGCACAGATTCTCGGAGAGCCATTTTCCCGCTTTGTTGATCCGGAGTACAAGAATTATACGCAGGCTGTTTTTGCGGCCAAGGCGCGTGGCGAAGCGAATGAGCATCGTTATGAACTGGTTATCCGGGATGCGCGGGGCGTAGCGCACTGGATGGATGTGCTGACTCAGGCCATGCGCGAAGCAGGCGTGTTTATGGGCGTGCAGGGGTTCGCCCGGGAAATTACAGAACAAAAACAGCGTGAATGGATACGCGATGCCATGCTTGAGCTGCGCTATATTGAGCAACGCAGCATCCCGCTTGAGGAAAAGCTGGCAGCCATGCTGAACAATATCTGCAATGACCCGTGGGGGTTGGTGCGGCAGGCGGCGCTGTTTCTGGCAGATGGCGAGCAGTTGCGCTTGAAGGCGAGCTGGCATATGTCGGAAGAAGAAAAACAGCGTTGCAGCACGGGGCAGGGCGTCGCCGGAGATATCAGTATTTGTAGCGCCGGCGGGACTGTCGAGCACAATCGCGCTCAATTTGACCAGGAGGGCAGCGGTAATATTTTTCTGCCTGTGATGTTTTCTGGTAACAAGTTGGGGGTGATGAATATCGCACTATATCCCGAATATGAGATTCCGGATACATTGCGCTTTTTCTATGAGGATGCGGCTAAATGGATTGGCGATACGGTGATGTTCGAACGCCAGCAAGGCATGCTGAAATCCAGTGAACAAAAGCATCGCTTGCTGGTGGACAATATACCACTCGGCATAGTGATTCATCAGCAGGGCATGATTCGTTTTATCAACCCGTCCGCCGTAGATATTTTTGGCGCTGATGATGAGAATGGTCTTATTGGCCGATCTGTTCTTGATTTTGTCAGTGAAACGGACAAGGACTTTGTGTCAAAACGTATCTGCGATGTCGATCAAAACGGCATGGCCCCCGGCGCCGAAGTGCGTTTGCGCAGAATCAACGGCGATAGCTTCTGGGCTGAAACGCAGGCCGTAGCTGTTGAATATGAAAATTCCCCTGCCGTTCAGGTTCTTGTTCAGGATATAAGCGAACGCAAAGTGCAGGAGGAAGAACTGAAGCATTTGTCCTATTTCGACATGTTGACCAACCTTGCCA
>CAYTFI010000016.1:0-12619 GCA_964437065.1 uncultured Zetaproteobacteria bacterium
TGGCCGAGAACTGCCGTTTGGATTTATAGTGCTATTACTAAAAGCTTGAGGGGCATGGATGCTTCGGAATCAACCTTTTACATTCCGCATGCACGTCCAACTGCTTTTTCCATTTGAACCAAACATGCGCGCTAATCTGGTGCAATATCCGGAATATGTTGTATGTTTCCGATATTGCCGTTGGAAAGGCAGTTGGCGGCGCATATTGCGCAAGCGCATGCTGCCAACGGAGGATTCCAGGATAATCCGCCTGCGAGGATGTAGCTGTTGACCACGCCCATTTCTGATCTGAAAAGTAATGCCATTGCATCTCTGCTGGAAGGCGACTATGCGCTGGCTCGTGATTTGTTTGCCGAGATTCATGAGCAGGATCCCGCAGATATCCGCTCCTTCGTCAAGCTGGCTGAAATGAAAGAAAAGGCGGGTGACGTTGAAGGGGCGATCAACGACTTTATCGAGATCGCCTCCACCTATGCCAAACAGGATTTGATCGTCCAGGCCATTGCCATCAACAAAATTATTCTTCGCCTTGATCCGGACAGGGCGGATGTTGAGCAGAGGCTGCATGAGCTTTCCCGTGAACGCGATGAAGACCTGGTGATTGCCATGGATGTCGCGTGCAGTCCGGATGAGCCAGCCTCCCCGTCAGGCAGCGGGAAAATCAGGCCCGGTCTGGCCGATACGCCGCTGTTTTCGGGACTTTGCAGGGAAGAACTGAATGCTCTGATTGATTCATTGACGCTGAAATCATTTTCGGCGGGTGATGTGATTTATGAGCAGGGGGGCGAAGGAGAATGCCTCTTCCTTATCGGCACGGGAACAGTCTGTCAGCAGACTCGACTTAAAAATGGCAATGCCCGTATTGATGCCCGTTTGCGCGAAGGAGACTTTTTTGGCGAACATGCATTCATGTCCCATTACAGGCACAGCAACTCCGCCATAGCAGAAACAGACGCCGACATTCTGATGATTGATCGTGCAACGTTTGATCAATGGGTGGCAAAGCATCCCCGGATACTGGAGGTGGTGGAATCCTTTTATCGCCAGAGGGTGTTGACGTGGATTCTGGCAATGACGCCGCTGTTTAAAGATGTGCCGGATCAAATTCGTCTGGCGCTGGCAAACAAATTCAATGTCCGCAGCTTTGCCCGGGGTGAAGCCATTGTTCGCGAGGGTGAACGGGGCGACGCCTTTTATCTAATCCGTTCCGGCAGCGTTGCGGTGGTTGCAAGTAAGATAGATGCCAAAGGCGGACAGGTGGAGCTTGGGCGGTTGAGCGAAGGCTCATTTTTCGGCGAGATTTCGCTGCTCTCCGGCAAGCCGCGCACGGCCACGGTGATTGCCGATCAAAACGTGGAATTGATGGAATTGACCCGGGAAAATTTCGACGCCATTGCCACTGATTTTCCATCGGTGCGCAAGGTGGTGGAGCTCTACCGGAATCAGCGGGCGAAGAGAACCATCAAGGCCATGTTGTGAGCGCCCGTGCAGTCCGGCATGGCGTCCGAAAGTTTGCGCTGCCGGCAGTGACTTCCTTCATCGGGCGATGCATGGCCGTTGCGCTATAATGAATTGTTTGCAAATAATCGCTAGCATCCGGCAATGACCATGAGCTCTTCGATCCTTTTTATTCTTGCCGGTCTGATTTCACTGTTTGGCGCCATCCTGATCTGGCGTGACGCCATTAAGCGCAAGGGCTCTGCCGGCGATCAGCCTGCCGGTTTCATTGCCGCGCTGGTGGCGGTTGCGATTGTGCTGAATGTCTGGGCTATTCACTTGATTGGATCCCTTGCCGCCGAGGGGATTAATTT
Source organism: uncultured Zetaproteobacteria bacterium (assembly GCA_964437065.1). Classification (GTDB taxonomy): domain Bacteria; phylum Pseudomonadota; class Zetaproteobacteria; order Mariprofundales; family Mariprofundaceae; genus Mariprofundus. The sequence continues at coordinate 1,812 of CAYTFI010000016.1, forward strand.
CACGCTGGCGACAGGCGTTGCCGTTCCCACGCTTATTGTCCAGGCCATTTATGTCTTCGGCATATTGCGCCATGGCATCCATGGGCTGGGCCTGTTGCTGCTGCCGGCTACGGCCATTCCGCTGTTTTTGATCCCTGTGCTGCCGGAAGCCAACACGCCCAACTGGGTGCATACGACATCAATCCTGGAAACCGGCCATTTGCTGATTTCGCTGATTGCCTATGCCGTGCTGACGCTGGCGGCCATCCACGCGGTGATGCAGATACTGCTGAGCCGGGCGCTTAAGAAAAAAAGGATGACCACGTTAGTGCAATCCTTGCCGTCATTGATGGATATCGAACGGCATATGTTCGCGCAGGTGAAGGGTGCGACCTGCCTGATCGCCATCAGCATTCTGAGCGGACTGGTTTGGCAATGGGTGGAGTTTCACCGCTTTGCGTTGCTCAATCACAAGGTTTTGCTGGCCCTGTTCAGCTTTGCCGTTTTGCTGTTGTTGCTGATCAAACGCCATCGGGCGAGCTGGCCGACGCGCGTGGCAAGCCGGGCCGTGCTTGCAGCATACTGCCTGCTGATGCTGGCTTATTTCGGCGTTAAACTTATCCACTCATGGATTAACTGACAAAAAAGAGATGGGCTTTACCGGGATTCCGTTGTCGGCAATGATCGGCATGCTGTTTTTTCTGCTGCTTTTATCGGCCTTCTTTTCCGGCTCGGAGACGGCGCTGACCAGGGCGCGGCGGGCCAGTTTGCGCGTGCGTAAGGAAAAGGGCGATCAGGGTGCGCGCAAGGCCGAGCAGCTGCTGGACAATCCCGAGCGCATGTTGTCCACCATTCTGCTGGGTAATAACTTTGTCAATATCGCCGCATCGGCATTGGCGACAACGCTGTTCATCAATGCATTTGGCGAGGCCGGCATCCTCTATGCAACCATCGCCATGACAGTCGTGGTTCTGGTGTTTGCGGAGATTCTTCCCAAAACCATTGCCGTTGTTCATGCTGATGCCATTGCCTGCCATGTTGCCGGCCCCATGCGCGGTCTCCAGTCCATGCTGGCGCCCGCCATCCGGTTGCTCCTGTCTGTTATCGCCATGCTGAAGCGTTTGTTGCGTGTGCCGGATATGGAGGATACGCCGCTGAACCATCGGGAGCTTTCGTCGTTGATTGACATCAGCGCGGAAAATGGCGTGCTGGATCAGGCGCGTGAACAGATGCTGAACAGCAGCCTCAATTTGCATCAGGTTGCAGTAAAGGCGCTGATGACGCCGCGCAAGGATATTTTCATGCTTGACGGCGCATTAAGCGTATCGGCCTGTCTGCAACAGGTGAAGGAGCACCCTTATTCGCGCTACCCGGTTTTTCTCAATGAAACAGATCATCTGATCGGCATACTGCATTTGCGCGATCTCATCTCTCTTGATAACGCCTCCAGTCGCCTTGCCGACGCCCGCATCTGGAAAAGTCCCCTGTATATCCCATCGACAAAAAATGCGCTGGCGCAACTGTTTGATTTTCAGAATATGCGGCGGCACATGGCCATTATTGTTGATGAATTTGGCGATATAGAGGGCCTGATCACGCTGGAAGACATCATTGAAGACATCGTGGGCGAGATTGATGATGAGTCGGATATCCCGGCCCAGGCGGAAATGTGGCCGCAGCCTGACGGCTCGCTGGTCACCTCGGCGACCGTGGCCCTGCATGACATCAATCAAAGCATGGATGCAGACCTGCCGGTGGAAAGCGCCACCACCATCGGCGGTCTGATTATCCATATCCTGGGAGATCAGCCTGAAGGCCGTTTATGTCTGGGCATTGGCAATATTCGCGTGGAAGTGCTGAGCATGAAAGGCGACTGGATCAGGCGCGTGCGCCTGCGCGCAGTTGAAAATAATGGGGTTAGCGGGCCAGGCCCAGCACATCCTGCATATCGTGCCAGCCGGCGGGGCGATCCTGAAGCCAGATTGAGGCCCTGATCGCGCCTCTGGCAAAAACCATCCGATCCGAAGCAATATGATTGATTTCGATACGCTCTTCATCGGCGATAAACATCGCCTTGTGTTCGCCAACAATATTGCCACCGCGTATCACCGAGAAGCCGATTGATCCGGCCTGACGGGCGCCTGTCATGCCTTCGCGCGACAGCACTGATACGTCATCAAGCGCAACGCCGCGACCGGCTGCCAGCGCCGCGCCCATAGCCAGCGCCGTGCCGCTTGGCGCATCCGCTTTATGCCGGTGGTGCGCCTCAAGGATTTCGGCATCATAGTCGTCGCCAAGCACCCGTGCAGCCTGGTCAATAAGACTCAGGGCCAGATTGACGCCAACCGAATAATTGGCCGCCATCACCACAGGCGTTGCGGATAAGGTTTTATGTAACTGCTGAAGTTGATCCGCTTCAAAGCCGGTGGTTCCGATGACCATGCGCATGCCATGACCGGCGACAAATGCCGCATTGTCCAGGGTGGCAGCCGGGGCGGTGAAATCGATCAGCACATCAGCTTCAGCGCACTGGTTCAAATCGCCGACCAGGCTTACGCCCAGGCCGCCGACGGATGCCAGTTCTCCTGCGTCGCGCCCAATGTGCTCGGAGTCAGGGCGCTCGGTCGCGCCGACCAGGGCGGCATGATCGCTTTCCGTCACGGCCCGCACCAGCATGCGGCCCATGCGACCGGAAGCTCCGGCAATGATGATGCGCAGGTCAGCCATTATCTTGCCTCCTGCGAAAGATCATCCCAGAAATCCTTTACCTTGCCAAGAAATGACGATCGTTCGGGATAGACTTCGTCCCCGGTCTCATCAGCGAACTGGCGCAGCAAATCCTCCTGCCTGGATGTCATTTTTTTCGGCACGGCAATTTGCACGCGCACATACAGATCGCCCCTCTGCCCTGAATTCCGCACATCCGGCACGCCGTGATTGCGCAAGCGAAACACCCGTCCGGCCTCTGTGCCGGGGGGGATTTTGATGGTCACCTTGCCATTCAGCGTTGGCGCATCCACCTGGGCGCCCAGCGTAGCCTGAGGAAATGTCACCGGCATAGTGCAGTGGAGATCGGCGCCGTCACGCTCAAAAATCGGATGAGCCTTCAGCGAAACAACAATATAGAGATCGCCGGCCGGCGCGCCCTGCTGACCTGCTTCGCCTTCGCCGCCCACGCGCACCTGAGCCCCGTCATAAACGCCGGCAGGCACTTTCACCTTCAGTGTCTTGGTAATCTTAACGCGACCTGTTCCACCGCATTTTACGCATGGCGACTCAATTCGCGTGCCTGCGCCATGGCAGGTCGGGCATGTCCGGCGCACAGCAAAAAATCCCTGCTGCATTTGCACCTGGCCATGGCCGCCGCAGGTGTTGCACGGAATCGGGTTGCTTCCCGGTCGCGCTCCTGATCCGCCACAGCCTGTGCATGATTCATGTTTGGGAATTTTCAGCTCGATTTCACGACCGTTGGCCGCATCTTCCAGCGTCATGGGCAGGTTGTAACGCAGATCGGCGCCTCGCCCGCTGGTGCGACCGCCGCCAAATCCGAAAATATCGCCAAAGGCATCGCCAAACATGTCGCCGAAATCGCGGAAGGCATGTGAATCCTGGAAACCGCCGCGTCCCCAGAAATCCTGCATCTGCTCATCCACGCCGGCATGACCGTACTGGTTGTAGCGAGCGCGTTTATCCTTGTCTGAAAGCACCTCGTAAGCCTCGGTGACTTCCCGGAAATTTTCAGCCGCCAGCTTGTCATCCGGGTTGCGATCCGGATGATATTTCATCGCCAGCTTGCGATAAGCTCGCTTGATGGTGTTCTCATCCGCATCCTTGGCTACGCCCAGAACTTCATAATAATCACGCTTGGACACTGTCACTCCCTGCCAGAATTATTCAAAACCTTTTTCTCGTCTCTTATAACCCTAGAATCCTCAGTTGGAAGCATTCACATGGCGCAATCTCTTGATTCGCTTTGCTAAACGGGAAAAACTCTTATCACCAGCAAGGTGACGGCGATTTTTTCCGTTACGCCCTTCAAATCCAAATCTTACACCCTGCACGCACTCCCAACTGAGGATTCTAGGGTAACGCGAAAAGGAGCGGCAGGCCAGGGCCCCCGCTCCTCACGACTTGCATCTTACGCCTTACTTCTTATCGCCTTCATCGACAACCTCCGCGTCGACGATATCCGCATCTTTCGCAGCAGCGCCATTGTCGGCGGCGCCTGCATCGGGAGCCTCGCCGCCGGCTGTCGCTTCAGCCTGCGCCTGTTCCTGCTGCATCTGCTGGTAAATCACCTCGCCCAGTTTCTGCGATTTTTCGGCCAGCGTCTGCTCAGCCGCAGCAATGGCATCCGTGTCTCCGCCTTCAATGGCCTTCTTCAGCGCTTCCAGCGCATCCTCGATTGCCTTGCGCGTATCGGCATCGACTTTGTCGCCATGTTCCTTAAGCGATTTTTCGGTGGAGTAAACCAGCGCATCGGCGCGGTTTCTTGTTTCAATCTTTTCCTTTTGCGCCTTGTCTTCCTCTGCATGCGCTTCGGCATCTTTCTTCATGCGTTCGATCTCATCTTCAGAAAGGCCGGAACCGGATTCAATGCGAATAGATGTTTCCTTGCCCGTGCCCTTGTCTTTGGCATGCACATGGATAATGCCGTTGGAATCAATATCAAAGGTTACCTCAACCTGCGGCATGCCGCGCGGGGCCGGCGCAATGCCTTCCAGATTAAACAGGCCCATCTGCTTGTTGGCAGAGAAGATTTCACGCTCGCCCTGCGCCACCTTGATTGTCACGGCAGTCTGATTGTCGGCGGCTGTTGTATAGGTCTGGCTCTTCTTGGTCGGGATGGTGGTGTTCTTGTCGATGATCTTGTTGAACAGGCCGCCTTCGACCTCAATGCCAAGGCTTAAAGGCGTGACATCGAGTAGCAACACATCGGTTACATCGCCGGTCAGCACAGCGCCCTGAATGGCTGCGCCAATCGCAACAACCTCATCCGGATTGACGCCCTTATGCGGCTCCGAGCCAAAGAACGCCTGCACCTTTTCCTGCACCAGCGGCATGCGCGTCTGGCCGCCCACCAGCACAACCTCGTGAATATCGGACGCCTTCACGCCGGCATCCTTCAACGCCTGCCTGCACGGCGCCAGAGATCGCTCCACCAGATCGCCGACCAGGCTTTCAAACTTGGCGCGGGACACCTTGATCAACAGGTGCTTGGGGCCGGATGCGTCCGCCGTAATGAACGGCAGGTTCACCTCTGTCTGCTGGCTCGAAGAGAGCTCAATTTTGGCCTTTTCAGCAGCCTCTTTCAGGCGTTGCAAGGCAAGCTTGTCGGCCAGCAGGTCAACGCCCTGATCTTTCTTGAACTCTTCGGCCAGATATTTGATCAGCACCTGATCGAAATCCTCGCCGCCGAGGAAGGTGTCGCCGTTGGTCGCCTTCACCTCGAACACGCCATCGCCAATTTCAAGGACGGAAATATCAAAGGTGCCGCCGCCAAGATCATAAACGACGATCAGGTGGTTCTCTTCGGTTTTGTCCAGGCCGTAGGCCAGCGCCGCCGCCGTCGGTTCGTTGACGATGCGCAGCACATTCAGTCCGGCAATGGCGCCGGCGTCCTTGGTGGCCTGACGCTGGGAGTCGTTGAAATAAGCAGGCACGGTGATCACCGCATCCCTGACTTCCTCGCCCAGATAATCTTCGGCTGTTTTCTTCATCTTTTGCAAAGTGATGGCGCTGATTTCCTGCGGACTTGTCTTCTTGCCATCAGCTTCGACCCAGGCATCGCCATTATCGGCGGCGAGGACCGGATACGAGACCAGTTCATGGTGGTGCCTGGCTTCGGCCGAGTTGAATTTGCGACCGATCAAACGCTTCACCGCATAAAATGTGTTGTCCGGGTTGGTCACCATCTGGCGCTTGGCCGGGGCGCCGGTCAGGCGTTCGCCGTTGGCAAATGCAACCACGGACGGCGTGGTGTTGTCGCCCTCGCTATTGGGGATCACTTTTGCCTTGCCGCCTTCCATGACGGCTACGCACGAGTTTGTAGTGCCGAGATCAATTCCTATTACTTTAGCCATGTTTTTTCTCCTGAACTTATTTGTATGTCACTGCTAATCTGTTAATGCCTGTATGGGGATTCCTGCTATGCAATTCAAGCCCTTCGCCGCGTTTATTATCTCAGCGCCCCTATGCAAAAGTGTCCGTAGCTGCACAGATTGCCCTTGATTTGTTCGATAACAAGGAAAATAACGCGCAGCGTGTTGTTGCCTCGAGCATGTTTGACGCAGTTATCGCCTGCCTGTGCGTCGCACGCAGACAGGGGCAAATCAAGGGTGAGCCGGGTAGTTACTCCCGGATTATGTTTCCGTCCCGGCGGGGCCGCTGGACACCAATACCTTGGCCGGGCGCATCAGACGCCCGTGCAGCGAGTATCCGGCCACATGCTGGGCAACCACAGTGCCTTCAGGCTCATCGCTGGGCATTTGTGACAGCGCTTCATGCCGATGCGGATCAAAGGCCTTGCCGATGGCATCAATACGCTCGATTTCAAAACGCTTCATCATCTCATGCCAGCTGGACAGGGTGAGCCGGATGCCTTCACGCACGGCCATTTCATTGCCATCTTCAACCTCAAGCGCGCGCTCCAGATTGTCCATCACATCCAGCAGCGCGGTGACAAATTTTTCCATGCCAAACTTGTGCGCTTCAGCCACCTCGCGCCGGGTGCGCTTGTGCAGATTGTCCATTTCAGCACGGCTGCGCAGCAACTTGTCCTTCAAGTCGCTGATTTCCGCCTGCGCCGCCTGAAGCGGGTCAATCTCGGCTTCAGGCGCGGTTGTCACTTCATCGCCGTTCTCATCGAGTTGCACGATTTCTTCCTGTTCAGCCTTTACTTCAACTTTCTTTTTTTTCTTCTTGCCGCTCACTGGTGAATTCCTCCTAGCATTCTGCTTACCCACCTGGCGGTACAATCCACGATGGGCATGATACGTTCATAATGCATGCGACGCGGGCCAATAACGCCGATGGCGCCGACAATATCCGACGCCCCTTCGTAGCGGGATAATACCACCGACGCCTGTTCCATGTTGACCAGCGCATGCTCGGAACCAATAAACACTTTTACGCCGCGCTCTTCGCGTTCAACCTGCTCAACCAGACGCAACAGATGCTCTTTTTCCTCAATGGCCACCATCAGTGAACGCACAGCGTCGATGACGCCAAACTCGGGCATGTCAAGCAGTTGGCGCTGGCCGCTGACCAATATATCGGCCTGTGTTTCCACTGGGGCGTCCGCCCAGCGTTTCAAGTCTTCCAGCAGGCGTTTGACATGCAGGCAGTCCGACTCCATTTCATGCAGCAGGCGGCGACGGGCTTCTTCCGGATCGCAATCACATAACAGCTCATTCAGGCGCACGGACAACTGGCGCAGGTCGGTTTCGCTTAACCCGGACGGCCTGGAGATCAGGCGATTCTGAACCTCGCCGGAATCGCTGACAATCACTGCCAGCACCTGCTTTGAGGATACGGAAACCAGCTCCAGCTTGGCAATCTTGTTGAAACTGTGTTCATGCACCCAGACCATGCCGGCAAAACGGGTCAGACTGGCCAGCTCATCCGTCGCCTGTTGCAACAGCATTTTTCGCCCCGAGGCATCGCTTAAATGGCCGGACAGCTTTCTTTCCAGCTGCTGCTGCATATCCGGGTCAACGGCCATCAATGCATCAACAAAATATCGCAAGCCTTCATCCGTCGGCACGCGCCCGGCAGAGGTGTGCGGCGAGCACAACATGCCCAGCCCTTCAAGATCAGACATCACATTGCGAATGGATGCCGGACTCAGATCCACATCGCCCTGCTCGGCAACAGCTCGCGAGCCGACCGGCCTGCCTGAGTCAAGATAGGCCCGCACCACTTCACCCAGAATATGTTCGTGTCGTTCTTTCATGGATATGCGTTAAAGGCGAGGGATGCAGAGCGAGGCATGAGGATTACATCTCAACATAAGCCGCTGATTGAGAAAGAGCGGCCCCGAAAGACCGCTCTTTGATTCAACATGATTCACAAAATGCATCACTGCTTCAGATTACCCCCTGATTTGCCCGGGAACAAGGAAAACACGCGCAGTTTGCAGCTGCAAATGAGCATGTTTGATGTCATGACCGGTCAAGGCAGGGGTGTCGCTGAACAGTGATTACATCATGCCGCCCATGCCGCCCATGCCGCCGCCCATGTCAGGCGCCGGCGCAGCAGCCTCAGGCTTGGGCAGTTCAGCCACCATGGCTTCGGTGGTGATCAGCAGTCCGGCAATGGATGCGGCATGCTGCAACGCGGAGCGCACAACCTTGGTCGGATCAATAACGCCCTGCTCAACCAGATTGCCAAACTCTTCAGTCGCAGCATTGTAGCCATAGTTCACATCGGCATTGCCTGCCACCTGATTGACCACGACAGAGGCCTCATCACCGCAGTTGACAACGATCTGACGCAGCGGCTCTTCAACAGCGCGCTTGACGATGTTGATGCCGATATCCTGATCATGGTTGTTGCCGCTCAGTCCGTCCAGAGCGCCGCGAGCGCGAATCAGGGCGACGCCGCCGCCGGGCACAATGCCCTCTTCAACCGCAGCGCGAGTTGCGTGCAGCGCATCATCGACGCGGTCTTTCTTCTCTTTCATCGCCACTTCTGTGGCAGCTCCGACCTTGATCACGGCAACGCCGCCGGCCAGCTTGGCCAGGCGTTCCTGCAACTTCTCTTTGTCGTAATCCGATGTGGTGTCTTCAGTCTGTCTGCGAATCTGCTCAATGCGGCCCTCAATGCCGGCCTTGTCACCGGCGCCGTCAACAATTGTTGTGGCATCCTTGGTGATTTTGACATTGGCAGCCGTGCCCAGGTCTTCAAGGGTCACATTTTCCAGCTTCAGGCCGAGCTCTTCAGAGATCACCTTGCCGCCGGTCAGAATCGCCATGTCTTCGAGCATCGCCTTGCGACGGTCGCCAAAGCCGGGCGCCTTGACTGCGGCGACATTGACCACGCCGCGAACCTTGTTCACCACCAGCGTCGCCAGCGCTTCGCCTTCGATATCTTCAGCGATAATCAACAACGGCTTGCCCGAGCGGGCCACCGCCTCCAGCACCGGCAGCAAATCGCGCATATTGGTGATTTTTTTCTCGAACAGCAGGATATACGGGCTTTCGATATTGGCTTCCATGCGCTCGGTGTCGGTGACGAAATATGGCGACAGGTAACCGCGATCAAACTGCATGCCTTCAACCACATCCAGTTCGGTGTCCAGACCCTTGGCCTCTTCAACCGTAATCACGCCTTCCTTGCCGACCCTGTCCATCGCATCAGCGATAATCTGGCCGATATCTTCATCGCCATTGGACGAAATGGTGCCGACCTGAGCGATCTCCTCCTGATTTTTTACAGCATTGGAGAGCTCCGCCAACTCGGCAACCACAGCAATCACAGCCTTGTCGATGCCGCGCTTGAGGTCCATCGGGTTCATGCCGGCAGCAACCGCCTTGACGCCCTCTTTGGCGATAGACTGGGCCAGCACGGTTGCCGTGGTGGTGCCGTCACCGGCGATATCAGCGGTCTTGGAAGCCACTTCCTTGACCATCTGCGCGCCCATATTTTCAAATTTGTCTTCCAGCTCGATTTCCTTGGCAACGGTAACGCCGTCCTTAGTGATATTCGGCGCACCCCAGGATTTATCGAGCACCACGTTGCGACCCTTCGGGCCCAGGGTTACTTTTACAGCATCGGCGAGCGTATTGACGCCGATGATCATCCTGGCGCGTGCGTTTTCACCGAAATGAATTTCTTTAGCCATTCTATATACTCCTTAATTTCTGATTATTTAGTAAACGGGTTCTTATGATTCAATCACGCCGAGGATATCATCCTCGCGCATCATCAATACTTCCTCACCATCGATTTTGATTTCGGTGCCGGCATATTTGGAAAAGATCACCTTATCACCTGCTTTTACATCCAGCGGACGGATATCACCGTTTTCCATGATTTTGCCCTTGCCGGCGGAAATAACCTCGCCTTCAAGCGGTTTCTCTTTGGCCGAATCCGGAATAATTATGCCGCCGGCGGATTTTGTTTCTTCACCGAGCCTGCGGACAATGACGCGGTCATGCAAAGGACGAACTGTTGTTGCCATTGATACTTCTCCTTTCGTTTTGTATTTGGAAACTGTTATATAGGAACCGGCTGACGCCGATTCAACCCCTGTATGGAAAGTTTTTGGCACTCTCCGAAAAGGAGTGCCAATGGTGGGTAGAAAAGCCAGCTTGTCAACGTCCCGCGCTTCACGCCTTATACTCTGCGCCCGAACGCGCATGGATTTTTCCGCACCCTGATAATGTTTCATGGCGCGGAAAAATCCATGCAAACACGTTGTTTGTTTCATGTTAAGCTGCGCGGCCCATGTCAAAGCCGCCCTCCGCCCGCCAACTCAATCAAGAGCAGTATCGCGCAGTTCATCACAGGGGCGGGCCTTTGCTGGTGCTGGCCGGGGCGGGATCGGGGAAAACGCTGGTGATCACAGAACGCATTGCAGCGCTTGTAGAGCGCGATGTGCCGCAGGATGCCATCACGGCAGTGACGTTCACCAATAAAGCGGCGAGGGAAATGCGCCAACGCCTGCGCTCGCGGCTGGGAGAGAGGGCGGAGCGGCTGCGGATTTGCACCTTTCACGCCCTCGGTCTGGCGATGTTGCGCCAGCACGCGCCTCTTCTGGGGCGGCGCGCAAATATTTCCGTATTTGGAGTCTCTGAACAGAAATCAGCCATCAAGTCAGTGCTGGC
>CAYTFI010000016.1:12719-20917 GCA_964437065.1 uncultured Zetaproteobacteria bacterium
TGCTGATGCCGGAGCATGGAAACCTGACCGTGGTGGGGGACGATGATCAGTCTATTTATGGCTGGCGCGGGGCGGAAGTGAAAAACCTGTTCATGCTGGAGAGCGATTATCCTGACCTGACGGTGATCAGGCTCGAACAGAATTATCGCTCGACCGGGGCGATTCTGGCCGCATCGAATTCACTGATTGCCAACAACGCTGAAAGACTTGGCAAATCGTTGCGATCCAGTATTGGCCGGGGCAAGCCGGTGCGCGTATGGGAATCGCCCAACCCCGAGCAGGAGGCGCAGCGCGTGGCGGGGGATATCAAGGCCCGTTGCGCTACATCCGATCTGAAATGGGACAGCTTTTGCGTGCTCTACCGGGCCTCATATCAGGCCAGAGCCGTGGAAATGGCCATGCGGGAGGCGAGGATTCCCTACCATGTCAGTGGCGGGCTGTCCTTTTTTGATCGCATGGAGATTCAGGATGCGCTGGCGTATTTGCGTCTGGCGGCCAATTACGATGATGATCTGGCCTTTATGCGCGCTATTTCGCGTCCGCGTCGCGGCATCGGCGGCAAGGCGCTGGGGGAATTGGGCGATTTTGCCATGCATCACGGTTGCTCGCTTCTCGGCGCCTGCCTGCACGACGAACTGGCGCACAGGCGCAGCGGCTCCTTGCGAGCATTTGGCGAGCTGATTGTCGCGCTTGAATTTCAGTTTGAGCACGCCGATGCGAATGAGGCCTTTGACGCCATGCTTGATCTTACCGGTCTGAAGGCGCTTGTCCGGGCGGAAGCGGATGATGAGAAGGCGTATGAAAAACGGATGGGCAATCTGGCGGAGCTCGGCGGCTGGTGGATGAATCATGCTGAAAATGGCGGCTCGCTGGCTGAATTTCTGCAACATATTTACCTGCTGGCCGACAGGCAGGAGGACGATCCCTCCGGCCAGGTGCGCCTGATGACCGTGCATGCCGCCAAGGGGCTGGAGTTTGATCATGTTTATGTCATTGGCATGGAGGATGGTATTTTTCCGCACAGGACGGCGCTGGAAGAGGGGCGAATGGAGGAAGAGCGGCGTCTGATGTATGTGGCCATGACACGGGCCAGATTCCGCCTCACGCTCAGTTATGCGCGTGTGCGCAAGCGTTTTGGCAAGAAAGAAAAAAGCGCGCCATCGCCGTTTTTAACAGAGCCGGATCAATCCGTGATGCGCTGGGTGGATCGCGATGCCGATAGCGAGGATGCCAGGGAAGAAGCCGAGGCTCATATGGCGGCCATGCGCAAGGCGCTGGGCATGTAACTGCCGGTTTCGCTTCAGGCGTGCGCGTCAGTCGCAGTCGCAGACGCTCCAGCGCAGAAACTCACGCGACTCGATGCGTTCCGGGCGGGTAAAGAAATCGGCGGCATCGGCCTGTTCGATCAGCTTGCCGTCGCAGATAAAAATAATGCGTTCGGAGATTCGTCTGGCCTGTTCCAGGTCATGCGTGACCCAGAGCAGCGGCATGGCACCGGCCAGCTGGCGCATGGCCTGTTCAATGACGTCGCGGGAGCGCGGATCAAGGGCTGAAGTCGGTTCATCCAGCAGCAGAATCGCCGGATCAAGAATCAGTGCGCGGGCCAGACACAGGCGCTGCTGTTGCCCCATCGACAGGTGAACAGCCTGATCATCGAGCCGGTCTGCGACCTCCCGCCACAGCGCCGCCCGGGTCAGAGCCGTGCGAATGCCCTCATCGGACGCCGTGTTGCGATGTCGGCGTGGCAGGCCGAAGATCACATTTTCCCGAATTGAGCAGGGGAAGACGGCTGGCTTCTGACCGATCAGGCCGATCTGGCGGCGTAGCGCATCCGCACCCGTAGCGCGAACAGATGCGCCGGCCATGTCAATATCGCCCTGCCAGTGTTCGTGCAGCCGATTGATGCAGCGCAGCAGCGAGCTTTTGCCAGCCCCGGACGGGCCGATCAGGGCTGTGATGCCGGTTTGCGGCAGTTGCAGGGAGATATTGTTGAGGATGGCCCGCCCGTCCAGTTGCAGAGACAGATTGCGGACGCTCAGGCCGACCGGTTGCGACGCTTCTGCGGCGGCGCGCGCGGGCGTCAATTGCGGTATCGCCGCATCGGGGCGTTTGAGGTTCATCGGCGCATGTTCCCGCCTTCACGCATGCGGCGCAAGGGCAGCGCAGCAGCGCTTAATGCGAGGATCAGGGCGATCAGGACGCAGGCTGCGCCCCAGGCGACGCCGACAACCTGAGCATTGGCGCCCTCCTGGGCGAGATAAAAAATATGCGTTTGCAGCGTGGTGACGGGTTTAAACAGGGAGTCAGGCCAGATCACGCCGGAGAATACGGTGGCGGTAAACAGGATCGGGGCCGTTTCCGACATCGCGCGCGTCATGCCCAGCAGCAGCCCGGTCAGCATGCCCGGCCATGCCGCCGGCAGCCAGACGCGGCAAATGAGCTGGTCGTCATGCAGGCCCAGCGAGCGGGCCGCTTCTGTTTGTTCTGGCGGGATGCTCTTTAGCGCATGCAGGCTGTTGAGCGCCAGCACCGGCAGAATAATGATGGCGAGAATCACCATGCCGGCGAGCAGCGATATGCCCCAGTGCAACAGGTGGACGAACAGAATCAGGCCGCACAGTCCGAAAACAATCGGCGGAACGCCCTGCAACAGATGCAGCAGGGAAACGACAAGGGCTTGCCGGCGCGGCGTAAGATGCAGGCGGGTGAACAGCGTCAGGCCGAGCGCCACGGGGGCTGCGATGACGGCGGCGCCAAACATCAGCAGCAGCGAACCGGCGATTTGTCCGAACAGGCCATGCTCCAGGCCGAAGCCGGCGAGCCCCTGTCCGCTGAACACCTGCCAGTTCAGCGCCGGCAGACCCTGCCAGAGAATATAGCCGAGGCAGGCGACGGGCAGGAACAATGCCGGCAGAGCGGCAATCATAATTGCCGTCTTTAACATGAAACAAACAACGCGTCTGCATGGAATTTTCCGCTCTGTGACATATTTCATATCACGGGGTGGAAAAATCCATGCGCGTTAACCATGATTGCGGGGCCGGGTAAAGCCATGCGGGTTTGCGCAGCGCCGGCCTGTTCATGCCTGTCGACTGAAGTCAGCGTTATGATTGGCCAGCAGGCTGGCGCCGAGCCCCATCAGGGCCAGCATCAGGCCGGTGGCCATCAGGGCGGAGAAATGGACGGAGCCGAACGCCGCTTCGCCGATTTCCCTGCCGATGCGCGAGGTCAGGGTCTGGGCCGGTTCGAGTATATTATATATCGGTTGCGGCAGGCGATCCATCGAGCCGACGACCAGCATCACCGCCATGGTTTCGCCCAGCGCCCGGCCCAGCGCCAGCAGGATGCCGGAGCGAATGCCGGGCCATGCCTGCGGCAACAGAATACGACTCAACTGCTGCGGCCAGTCCAGTCCCAGGCTCAGGCCCGCCTCACGCTGCTCGCCGGAAATGCGTTGCAGGGCGTCCATGCTCATCAGCATGATGGTCGGCAGAATCATCAGGGCCAGCATCAATCCCGCCGCCAGCAGGCTGTGGCCGGTGAGCATGTCAAATGTGGATTGTAGCAGCGGCAGCAACACCCACAGGCCGATCAGGCCATAAACAATCGAGGGGATGCCGGCCAGCGCCTGCATTCCGATTCGCGCATGCTCGGCCAGGGCCTGCGGCAGCATTTCACTGGCGGCGATTGCGGCTGCAATTGCGCCCGGAACAGCGATGATCAGCGCGATCAGCATAGCCCACGCCGTGCCGACAATAGCCGGCATCAGGCCGTAGAGATGTTCATAGGGATGCCACTCGCCGCCCCAGATGCTCCGGATGCCGGCGGCCTGCCAGAAGGGGATGGATGCGTGCAGCAGAAAGGCGGGCGCCAGCAGGGCCGCCAGCAGTGATAGCAGGGCGGACAGATACAGCGCGAATTTCAGCACGGTGTTGGCATAAAAAAGACCATGCGCGTTAGCGTATGGGCAGATAGCCCGTTTTTTTGACAATGGCCTGTCCCTCCGCAGAGAGCAGGAAGCGAACGAAATCGCGCGCGGCGGCGGATGCATTGTCGGGCAGCAACAGATGCAGGCCCCGGCTGATCGGGTAGCTGCCGTCGCGAATATGTTCAACGGTTGGCCGGACGGGATGACCGTCCACGTCTACGGCGAGCCCGCGCACCCGATCGTTCAGCCAGGCATTGGACAGCATGCCGATGGCCTGATTGCTGCGCGCTACAATGGCCTGCTCTTCGTTATTCGAGCCGGCGATCAGCGATGCGCCGGGTGCGCGGGCGTGGGCGCTGCCGAGCACGGCTTCGGCGAATACATGGCGCGTGCCCCGGCTGGCCTCTTTGTCGATAGCCAGAATTTTGGCGTCCGGGCCGCCCAGTTGTCGCCAGTTGACGATGTCGCCGCGATAGATGTCGGCAATTTGCACCAGACTCAGATGGGTGACGCCGCCCAGAAATACAGCCCTGGAGACCACGACCGCCACTGCGTCGCGGGCAATGACGATATTATCAACATGGCCGTCCAGTTGCGCCTGTTCTTCAGGAGTGGTCTGGCGCGACGCCATGCCGATCTGGGCCGTGCCCCGAATGATCGACGCAATGCCAACGCCGGAGCCGCCGCCGGAGACGGTGATGGTGACATCCGGGTGCGCCCTGTGGTAGGCCGTCGATGCATCGGACACCACCGGCATTACGGTGGTGGAGCCGGCGATATGCAGGCTTTCGCCGGCTTGCGCATGGGAAAGGCCGAGGCAGAATATGAGAAATATGGCGCTGAAGGAGCTTCGACAGTTCATGGATGGGATTCCTTTATTCATTGCAGATGCTGCGCAGTCGACCGGCTGCGAACAAGCTTACAAATGTTACAGTTTATAATCCACTCAATCCCGCGAACCCGTACTGAATCCGGGATCCGGCACTGAACATGCAGCAACGACAATATGGATGCAGCAGCGCGAATATGGATGACTGGCAGAGCGTAATAAACGACCGGTGCGTGCGACTTGCTCGATGAAGAGGTGCAACAGAGATCATGAAAATATTCGATCCGGATGCCGCTCTGGTCGCCATCATTTCCGGAGCGGTTCACGATAATGAAAGCGTAGGGGAAGCGGTTATCCCCGGGGTGGAAAAAATCCATGCGCGTTAGCGCCTGAGAAACCTGCTGCATCGCAATGATGCCGGTGCTAAGCTGGCGGCGCGCAAAATTCATGACAAGGAAGCGCTCAATGACTACCCGATATTCACTGCCCGTCGCAGATGAGCCTTGCCATCGTCTGGCTGTCGGATGGCTTTATGCGGCAATTGGATTTCTGCTCGCATCCGGCGTTTATCCGTTGCTGCTGGCCCTGGCGCGCACCACCTATGAAATGCCGTGGAAGGATTTTTTCTACACGGCGCTGGTGCTGCACGTGGATTTTACCGTGCTGTGGTGGTTGCTGGCTATCGCCGGCGTGTTCTGGAGCCTGAATTCAACAAACAGGGCTGTGTCGTGGGGATGGCTCGCTTTGGCGCTGGTCGTCGGGGGCGGCATTTTCGTTGGCGTCGCACCGCTTGCGGATGCGGCCAACCCTTTGACCAACAACTACGTGCCCATGCTTGAGAACAGCATGTTTATCAAAGGCATGGCGCTGTTCGGCGGCGGGGTTCTGTTATTGGTTTTGCGCAGCTTGTGGGCGCTGCCATGGGGACGCATTTGTGTGGCAAGCGGCGAGGGGGCGCTCCGCCTTGGCGCGCTAACAGCCGTAGTTGCGACGTTGTTTGCAATTGCGGTTTTTATATGGACGTTTTATGAAATTCCCCCTGGCCATGGCAGAACTCATTATGAAATTCTTTTCTGGGCCGGCGGCCATGTATTGCAGTATGCGCACACGGCGCTGATGTGCGTCTGCTGGCTGTGGCTGGCGCAGGCATGTTCGATAAGGCTTCCGGCCAATCCGCGTCCGGTGATGATGATATTTGCCATTGGCGCTGCTCCGGTGCTGCTGACGCCATGGCCTTTTCTCGCTTATCAGACCGGCGGGGCCGAATTCATGCGTTGGTTCGTCTGGTTTATGCGCGATGGCAATGGCATTGCGCCGCTATTGATCGGGCTGATTGTCGTCTCGGGGCTGTTTGGCCGCACAGCAAGAGATATCCGGTCACACCACCTTTTCGCATCACTGATCTTTTCAGTCATGCTGTTTGGCCTTGGCGGCGTGCTTGGCCTGTTCATCGGGGCAAGCAGCACGCTGATTACAGCCCATTATCACGGCTCGATTGTCGCCGTGACCATGGCTTTCATGGCGATGGCCTATTACTGGCTGCCGGCATTCGGTTTTGCCGCGCCCAATCTCAAGTGGGCCAGAATTCAGGTCTATGCCTATGCCATCGGCCAGACCATGCACATCATCGGTCTGGCATGGGGCGGCGGTCATGGCATGAAACGCAAGGTGGTCGGCACGACTCAGGACATCGGCGTGCATGCCATTGTTTCTCCCCAGAATCTTGTCGGTCTGGGGGGCGTTATTGCCGTGCTCAGCGGCATCCTGTTTGCTGTCGTGGTGCTGCCGGTGATGTTCAGGGGACGCAACAGGCATGAATGCGAGGCCGGCGCATCATGACAGACAATCAGCAAAGCCGATATGACAGACAGATCGCCTGCTGGCTGCTTTTCGTCTGTCTGGCAATTTTTGTCATGCTGGTGATCGGCGGGGCGACGCGCCTGACCCATTCCGGCCTTTCAATGATGACCTGGGATCCGCTCATGGGCTGGATTCCGCCGCTTTCCGAGCCGGCATGGCTGGATTCGTTTGCGCACTACAAGAAGATTCCAGAGTTTTATGAGCTCAACCCGGACATGGATCTGACAGGTTACAAGGGAATTTTCCTGCTCGAATATGTGCATCGGGTCTGGGGGCGCCTGATCGGACTTTTTTTCCTGCTGCCATTTGTCTTTTTTCTGTTTGCCGGAAAAATCAGCCGGCCCCTGCGCCCGAAACTGGCCTTGATGTTCATCCTTGGCGGCATGCAGGGATTGATGGGCTGGTACATGGTCCGCAGCGGCTTTGACGGGCCGCATGTGAGCCAGTACAGATTGACCGCGCACCTGATGGCGGCATTCGCCATCTTCGCCTATATTTTCTGGGTGGCCGTCGGTCTGTTGTATCCGCGCACCGAGGCATCGCTCTACGATGTCGGCCCCTTGCGCCGGGCGGTGGCCGCACTGGTTCTTTTGATTACGCTCACCGTTGCAGCAGGCGGCTTTGTCGCCGGCCTGAAGGCCGGCTTCGCCTACAACACATTTCCGTTGATGGACGGGCATTTGATTCCGCAGGGTTACGCCATGCTGGAGCCGTTTTACCTGAACTTTTTCAACAATATTGCAGCCGTCCAGTTTGACCATCGTCTGCTGGCGGCGCTGGTGCTGTTGTCTGTGGTCGGCGTCTGGTTCCATGCCCGGAAATTTGAACTGGTTGGCCGCGCCCGGTTCGTCATGAACCTGCTGCCGATTATCGGCTGCGCGCAGTTTCTGCTTGGCGTCGCCACGCTGTTGATGGTGGTTCCTGCGCCCCTCGGCGTCGCCCATCAGGGCGGCGCCATGCTGCTGTTCGCCGCATCGCTGTTTCTGCTCCGGATGCTTCGCACATCTGAAACATAGCGCATGATTCAGGCGATATCGGACGCCAGTGATCAGAAAATCTGTTGCCCCGGTAATTTCATTACGGAACGCCCCTGTAAATTAGTAGTTGATTATATTATTAAATTATTATATAATTCGCGCCATGCAGGAAATACCACAGCATAAAGTCAGGGAGGCCAGCCAGGGATTGCGGGCGATTGCGCATGAATTGCGCCTGTCAGTTCTCTGTCTTTTGCTGGAGCAGCCGATGTGCGTGCATGAGCTGATGGAAGCCACCGGCGCGGCGCAATCGAATCTTTCCCAGCACCTTTCCAAGATGCGCATGCTTGGCATTCTGGAAAATGAGAAGCGCGGTCAGGAGGTGATCTATCGAATTGCCAACCCGGCTTTTGAAGATCTTGTCAATGCATTGAAACAGATCTATTGCCCGGAAGTGTGCGCGTGAAGAGGGAACTTGAGCATGTTTTTTTACCCTTATATATTGTCAACGCGCATGGATTTTTTCCACCCCGCGATATGAAACATTATCACAGAGCGGAAAAAATCATGCAACCGCGTTGTTTGTTTCATGTTAAATGATAAA
>CAYTFI010000017.1:0-20733 GCA_964437065.1 uncultured Zetaproteobacteria bacterium
ATCATCAGTAAGGTGACAGCGATTTTTTCCGTTACGCCCTTCAAATCCATATCTTACACCCTGCACGCACTCCCAACTGAGGAATCCAGGATGAACTCATCGTATCGCTGGTCAGTATGAGATATATTTCGCCCATGAATTCGGATATTACTCTGTCATCCATCGCTGATATTCTTGAAAAAGCCGGGCGGCAGATTCTTCTGCCCGCTTTTCATTCATCGGTTCAAGCCTCCACCAAGGCCGATGGCTCCATAGTCACGCAAGCCGACCTCAGCTGCCAGCGCCATATACAAACTGAGCTTGCCAAACTGGATGCCTCAATCGCCTTTCTGGGCGAGGAAATGACTGAAGCGCAACAACTGCGCAGCCTGAATTGCAGTCAGGGCCGTTGCTGGTGTCTCGACCCGCTGGACGGCACGACCAATTTCTCCGCCGCCCTGCCCGCCTTCGCCATTTCACTGGCGCTGATTGAAAATGGTCATGTTCTGTTCGCCGCTATCCACGACCCGGTGCGAAAGGAAACGTTCACCGCCCGGCATGGTCATGGCGCCCGCTTGAATGCGAAAATGATCCGTTGCTCAAATGGAGACAAACTGGCCAATGCAGTGGGCTATATCGACTTCAAACGCCTGAACGCTGAAACAACCATGAAACTGGCGACGAACAGGCTGTATCGCAGCCAGCGCAATCTCGGCAGTTGCGCGCTTGAGTGGGCCTGGCTGGCCGCCGGGCGCGGCCAGTTTATTATCCATGGCGGAGAAAAAATATGGGATTTTGCTGCCGGCAGTCTGATTGCCGCCGAGGCCGGCTGCATGGCCGGAGATTTCTCGGGCAAACCGTTTTTTCCCCGTGCAGCCTTAAGCTCCCCCGTTCTGGCCGCCTGCAACAGCTCCATTCAGGAGAACCTGCTACTTCAACTGGCCGTGTGAACCATTCAATAATAAAGTGTTTTCCTGGCCGCCTATGCCCAGGGTCGTTTTATTGATGTAAATCCGCTATATTGCGGCCCCGGAAATTTCCCGGCAAATTTTTCATTCATCCGTAAGGGGAACATCATATGCGAAGCGTTTGCGATCTGAAAATTGACCTCGTGGAAGTGTGCGAGGCGGCGGCGCGAGCCTGTGCTCCTTTTGTCGGATCCGGCCAGAAAGATGAGGGCGACGGGCTGGCTGTTGACGCCATGCGCGAGCGCATCAATCAGGTGAAGATGAAAGGCATGATCGTTATTGGCGAAGGCGCCAAGGATGAAGCGCCGGCCCTGTATGATGGCGAAGCAGTGGGAACCGGCGATGGCATCGGCGTCGATATCGCCGTTGATCCGATTGAAGGCACCAACCTGTTCGCCAAGGACATGCCCGGCTCGATTGTAACGCTGGCTGCCGCGCCGGAAGGCTCGATGTATCGCCCTGGCTCATGTTTCTATATGGACAAGCAGCTCTATCCGAAAGCCGCGCGCGGCAAAATTGACCCTGAGGCGCCCGTTGCAGAACGCCTTGGCGCACTGGCCGGCGCACTAGGCAAGGATATTCGCGAACTGCGCGTATTCATACTTGAGAAGCCGCGCCACCGGCAACTGATTCACGATGTTTACGCCTGTGGCGCCAAGGTGCGTCTGGCTACGGACGGCGATGTGAACGGCGCTATTCAGGCCGTGCTGAATATGGGCTCCGACGCCCTTTTCGGCATCGGCGGCACGCCCGAAGGCATCGTCACCGCCTGCGCCGCACGCGCCATGGGAGCGGAAATGTTTGGTCGTATGGCGCCGCAGAAAGATTTCGAAATTGAGCTGTGTAAAAAAGAGGGCGTCGATACCAGCCGCATTCTGAGTCGTGATGAAATGGTCACATCGGATGATGTCATGTTTATCGCCACGGGCCTGACTTCCGGCGCCTATGTGCATCACGTCAAGCTCGGGACGGACGCCGATGGCCGTCATATGACCACGGATACCGTCGTTCTGTCCGGCTCGGTTGGCAATATTCGCCGCGTCCAAACGACTGTGCATATTTAGATCTACATGGCGAGAACATAAGTATTTTTTATCGAAAATATAACAACTATTGATTTGTTTTTATACATGGCGGCCATAAACTTGCGCCGCAAATAAAATCAAAGGGAAAAGAGGTATCAGGCATATGAGCAACAGCAGCCGCAGACACTTGGCTAATGCCGTTCGCGCTCTCGCGATGGACAGCGTTCAGAAAGCAAATTCAGGACATCCGGGGGCGCCCATGGGCATGGCGGATATCGCCGAAGTCCTGTGGAACGACTACATGAAACACAATCCGGCCAATCCCGGGTGGGCCGACCGCGACCGCTTCGTCCTGTCCAACGGACACGGCTCCATGCTGATCTATTCCCTGTTGCACCTGAGCGGCTACGATCTCGGCATTGAAGATCTGAAACAGTTTCGCCAACTGCATTCGCGCACGCCGGGGCATCCTGAATACGGCTATGCGCCGGGCGTTGAAACCACCACCGGCCCGCTGGGTCAGGGCATCACCAATGGCGTCGGCATGGCGCTGGCTGAACGGACTCTGGCAGCCCGGTTCAATCAACCCGGACACGAGATTATTGACCACAATACTTATGTATTCCTCGGTGACGGCTGCCTTATGGAAGGCATTTCGCACGAAGCATGCTCATTGGCCGGCACGCTGGGCCTGGGCAAGCTGATCGCATTCTGGGATGACAACGGCATCTCCATTGATGGCGAAGTTGAAGGCTGGTTTACCGATGACACGGCCTCTCGCTTTGAGGCTTACGGCTGGCAGGTTATTCGCAGCGTTGACGGTCATGATGCTGAGGAAATCAAGCAGGCGATTGATTCTGCCAGAGCGGAAAGCGAAAAACCCACCTTGATCTGCTGCAAAACCATTATCGGATTCGGCTCGCCCAACAAGGCCGGCACGCATAACTGCCATGGCGCTGCGCTCGGTGAAGAAGAGGTCGCGCTGGCCCGCAAAGAGCTGGGCTGGGAATATGCGCCATTTGAAATCCCTGACGATGTCTATGCCGGCTGGTCTGCCAAAGACAGCGGCGCTGCTGCGGAATCGGACTGGAACGCACGTTTTGACGCCTATGCAGCCGCATTCCCGGCTGAAGCATCAGAATTAAAACGCCGCCTCAATGGAGAACTGGCTGCCGACTGGGACGCCGGCGCTGACGCCTTCATCGCTGAAGTCGATGCCAGGGCTGAAAATATTGCATCTCGCAAGGCCTCCCAGAATGCCATCGAAGGTCTGGCCAGAATCACGCCTGAATTTTTGGGCGGATCCGCCGATCTGGCCGGTTCAAACCTGACCCTGTGGTCCGGCGCCGAACCCATCCGCGCAGACAATCCCGGCGGCAACTATGTCAACTACGGCGTGCGCGAATTCGGCATGGCCGCCATCATCAACGGCATATCCCTGCACGGCGGCTTCGTGCCTTACGGCGCAACATTCCTGATGTTTTCGGAATATGCCCGTAACGCGCTGCGCATGGCGGCGCTGATGAAAGTGCGTCATATCGAAGTGTTCACGCATGACTCGATCGGCCTGGGCGAAGACGGCCCGACCCATCAGCCGGTTGAGCAGACGGCGACCCTGCGCATGATTCCGAACATGGATGTCTGGCGCCCCTGTGATGCGGTGGAATCGGCTGTGTCCTGGAAGGCTGCAATCAAGAACACTACCGGCCCAAGCTCCCTGATTTTCTCACGCCAGGGCCTGCCGCACCAGACGCGCAGCAGCGAACAGATCAAGCTGATCGAGCGCGGCGGCTATATCCTGAAAGATTGCGATGGCGCGCCGGATGTGATCATTATCGCCACCGGCTCTGAGGTGTCTCTGGCCATGGAAGCCGCCGACGCTTTGGCTGACAAAAATATTCGCGTTGTATCCATGCCATCGACCAATACCTTCGATGCCCAGGATGAGGCCTATAAAGAGGCCGTATTGCCATCATCCGTAACTGCTCGCGTGGCTGTTGAAGCAGGCGTGACCGGGTTCTGGGCGAAGTATGTCGGCTTAAACGGCAAGGTTGTCGGCATTGACCGTTTCGGAGAGTCAGCGCCGGCTGATCAGCTGTTCAGGGAGTTTGGCATTACAGCCGAGGCCGTGATCGCGGCTGTTCATGAAGTAGCATAATACAATCTAGGAGTGGAGAGGATAAGTAACATGACAATTAAAATTGGTATTAATGGATTCGGTCGCATTGGTCGCATGGCGTTCCGAGCAATAGCAAAGGAGTGTCCGGATATGGAAGTCGTTGGCATCAACGACCTGCTGGATGCTGATTATCTGGCATACATGCTGAAATATGACTCTGTTCATGGTCGTTTCGACGGCGATGTCTCAGTTGAAGACAACAGCCTGATTGTCGATGGCAAAACGGTTCGCCTGTCCGCCGAACGCAATCCTGCCGACCTGAAATGGGATGAAATTGACGTGGATATCGTTCTCGAGTGCACCGGTTTCTTCCTGACAGCGGAAAGCTGCCAGGCGCATCTTGACGCCGGCGCCAGGAAAGTGGTTCAGTCCGCTCCATCCAAAGATGGCACGCCGATGTTTGTTTATGGCGTGAACCACGAAAAGTATGCCGGTGAAGCCATCAGTTCCGCTGCTTCCTGCACCACCAACTGCCTGGCGCCGCTGGCCAAGGTCATTAATGACAACTTTGGCATCAAGCGCGGCCTGATGACCACCGTTCACGCTGCAACGGCAACCCAGAAGACGGTTGACGGTCCGTCCAACAAGGACTGGCGCGGCGGTCGCGGCATTCTGGAAAACATCATTCCATCTTCCACTGGCGCCGCCAAAGCGGTAGGCGTGGTTTTGCCTGAGCTCAACGGCAAACTGACCGGCATGGCGTTCCGCGTGCCGACCTCCGATGTATCCGTGGTTGATTTGACTGTTGAGTTGAACAGCGAAGCCTCTTACGACGAAATCTGCACGGCAGTGAAAAAAGCCTCCGAGACGCCCGGCATAGGCGACACGCTGGGATACACCGATGAAAAAGTGGTTGCCACCGACTTTCGTGGCTGTAGCTACTCATCCATCTTTGATGCCGGCGCCGGAATTGCTCTGGATGGCACTTTTGTCAAGCTGGTCACATGGTATGACAACGAGTACGGCTACACTGCCAACATGATGCGCTTCGTTCGCCACATAGCGTAGGGAACTTGTGAGGGGAAAGGAGTGAGTCCTCACTTCTTTCCCCTCGCCCCTGACGCGCATGGCGCGTTTTTGTTTCATGTTAGCGCCTCACCCCCCCCCACAGGAGAAACCCATGTCTGTAATCAAAATGACCGACCTTGATCTGGCCGGAAAACGCCTGCTGATTCGACAGGATCTGAATGTTCCGATCGCCGATGGCAAAGTGCGCAGCGATAAACGCATCCGCGCTTCCCTGCCAACGATTGAACACTGCCTGAAAGCCGGAGCCAAAGTGATGATCATGTCGCATCTGGGGCGTCCGACTGAAGGGACGCCTGAAGATCAGTTCTCGCTGGCGCCGGTCGCCGCTCATATGTCCGGCCTGCTGGGTCAGGATGTCAAACTGGTCAAGGAATATCTGGGCGCCGATCTTGATATTGCGGACGGCGAGGCGGTCTTGCTGGAAAACGTACGTTTCAACAATGGCGAAAAGAAAAATGAAGAAGCCCTGTCCAGACAGTATGCCGCCCTGTGCGATATTTATGTCATGGATGCATTCGGCACCGCCCACCGCGCCCAGGCATCCACCCACGGCGCCGGCGCCTGTGCGCCGGTGGCATGCGCCGGCCCGCTGCTGGCCGGCGAGCTGGAAGCGCTGGGCAAAGCGCTGGATAATCCGGCGCGTCCAATGGTTGCCATCGTTGGCGGCTCCAAGGTTTCCACCAAGCTGACCGTGCTGGAATCGCTCTCCACCATCGTCGATCAACTGGTTGTCGGCGGCGGCATCGCCAACACATTCATCGCGGCGGCAGGCCTGCCGGTTGGCAAATCTCTTTATGAGCCTGATCTGATTGACACCTGCAAAAAACTGACCGCAGATGCAGAGGCGCGTGGCGGCAGCATTCCAGTCCCCACCGATATTGTCTGCGCCAAAGAGTTCTCGCCAACTGCTGAAGCAACACTGAAGGGTGCTGATGAAGCCCTGGATGACGATATGATCTTTGATATCGGCCCTGATTCCGCCGCGGCTCTGGGAGAGATACTGAAGAAGGCCGGCACCATTGTCTGGAACGGCCCGGTCGGCGTATTCGAATTTGATCAGTTCGGCGAAGGCACAAGGGCGATCGCTCAGGCCATTGCAGAGTCCGATGCGTTCTCAATCGCCGGCGGCGGCGACACCCTGGCTGCTGTCGACAAATACGATATTGCCGACAAGATATCTTATATCTCCACCGGCGGCGGCGCATTTCTGGAATTTCTCGAGGGCAAAAAGCTGCCCGCAGTAGCCATGCTTGAGGAGCGAGCAGCCTAAGTGGGGCTGTTTCGCAGAACCAAAATCGTTGCAACGCTGGGGCCGGCCTCCGAATCGCTGAATATTCTGGAAAAGCTGATTACTGCCGGCGTCAATGTCGTACGGCTGAATTTTTCCCACGGCACTGCTGAAGAGCACCGCATGCGCGCAAAAAATGTACGCGCTGCCGCAGACAGGCATGGCGTCTGCGTGGGCGTTCTGGCTGATATGCAGGGGCCGAAGATTCGAATCGGCAAGTTCAAGGCCGGCAAAACCCTGCTTGAGCAGGGACAGAAATTTATTATTGATGGTGCCCTGGGGCTTGATGACGGCGATGATGAACGCGTCGGCGTCACCTACAAGGAACTGGTCGGCGATGTGGCTCCCGGCGCCCGCCTGTTGCTCAACGACGGCCTGATTGTGATGGATGTCAATGAAGTGGTCGGCCAGGAAATTCACTGCACGGTGATTGTCGGCGGCGCGCTCGCCAACAACAAGGGCATTAACCGCGCCGGCGGCGGCCTCTCCGCTGCAGCGCTGACCGACAAGGACAGGGAGGACATCAAAACTGCCTGCGCCATTGGCGTGGATTATATCGCCATCTCCTTCCCCCGCGATGGAGCGGATATTGAATATGCCCGCAGGCTTGTTCAGGCGGAGGGCTGCAATGCCGGCATTATTGCCAAGGTGGAGCGCGCTGAAGCCGTTGAGAACATTGAAGAGATTCTTGAGGCTTCCGATGCCGTGATGGTGGCGCGAGGCGATCTGGGCGTGGAAATTGGCGACGCCGCCGTGCCGCCGGTGCAAAAGCTTATTATGCGTAAAGCGCCGGATTACAACTGCCCGGTGATTGTCGCCACCCAGATGATGGAATCGATGTGCGAAAACCCGATCCCGACCCGGGCGGAGGTAAACGACGTTGCCAATGCCGTTATTGACGGCACGGATGCCATCATGCTGTCCGGCGAAACAGCAGCAGGAAAATATCCCGTCGAGGCTGTTGAAGCGATGCATCGCACCTGCATCGAAACCGAAAAGCAGAAGGTTCTTCCCTCTCCATCAACGCGCGACCCGCATTTCCCGCCGCATTCCGTCGATGAGTGCATTGCCAGCCAGTCGATGGAAATATCCAATCTGATGCCGATCAAGGCGATTGCGGCATTCACCCAGAGCGGCAATACGGTGTTGTATATGTCGCGTCACCTGTCGCAGGTGCCGATCTATGCGCTGACGCATGTGCCGGAGACTGCCGGACGCGTGACGCTGTTCAGAAATGTCGTGCCCAAGCCGGTATCCGGCGATTATGGGGAAACCGACGCCCCCAAGGCGACGCGCGAGGCGCTGTTGGTGATGCTCTACGACAGGCTGGTGTGCAATGATGACATGGTGCTGATGACGCTGGGCACGCCGATGGGCAAATCAGGCGGCACAAACACCATGAAAATTGTGTACGTTGGCGACACGCTGAAATTCGCAGGCAATTGATTTAACGGCTCATCCGGGCCATACTGGGGGCACGCCCCTTATCATATGAAAAAACGCACGTTAACAGGAGGAAAAAATGGCGCTCATTTCAATGCGACAATTGCTGGATCACGCGGCTGAAAACGGCTACGGCATGCCGGCGTTCAATGTAAACAACATGGAGCAGGTGCATGCCATCATGCAGGCTGCCGATGAAACCGATTCACCGGTGATTTTGCAGGGCTCCGCCGGCGCCCGCGCCTATGCCGGCGAATCTTTCCTGCGCCACCTGATCGCCGCCGCTATCGAGCAGTATCCGCATATCCCGGTCTGCATGCATCAGGATCACGGCTCCGAACCGGCAGTATGTCTGCGCTCCATCCAGTCCGGCTTTTCATCGGTCATGATGGACGGCTCGCTGATGGCGGATGCAAAGACGCCATCCTCCTATGAATACAATGTTGGCGTAACCAAAACGGTTGTCGATATGGCGCATGCCGGCGGCGTCTCCGTGGAGGGAGAACTCGGTTGCCTGGGCTCGCTGGAAACCGGCGAAATGGGCGAGGAAGACGGCCACGGGGCCGAAGGCAAGCTGGATATGGATCAGTTGCTGACCGACCCGGATGAAGCTGCCGATTTCGTCGAAAAGACCGGCGTGGACGCTCTGGCCATCGCCATCGGCACCTCGCATGGCGCCTACAAATTTACCAAGCCGCCGACAGGCGCGGTGCTGCGCATCGACCGCATCAAGGAAATCCATGCCCGGCTGCCGAATACGCATCTGGTCATGCACGGCTCGTCTTCCGTTCCACAGGACTGGCTGGCCACGATTAACGAATACGGCGGCGACATGGGCGAAACTTACGGTGTTCCTGTTGAAGAGATAGTCGAGGGCATCAAACACGGCGTAGCCAAGGTCAATATTGACACTGATTTGCGCATGGCATCCACCGGCGCGATCCGCAAATTCATGGCTGAAAACCGCTCGGTCTTCGACCCGCGCAAATTCTTGAAAGCGGCGACGGCAGCCATGAAGGGCATCTGCGTATCCCGCTACGAAGCCTTCGGCGCCGCCGGCAATGCATCAAAAATTACTGCAAAATCACTGGAGAGCATGATCAGCTTCTACAGCTAATCTGCTGCCATCCGCACAATAAGGCGGGCCTTCGGGTTCGCCTTTTTTGTTGCTGTCATCCCCTTTCCTTCTCTATTTCCAAACGGCCAACTTCGAGGCAATCGGCGATCCTTTTTGTTTTTACATCTTATTGTTATAGTTGATAGCCGATGAGTGAAGGAACATTTTTCAAAAGGCATCTGCTTGTGGCGGTATTTGACGACGGGGAAAAGGCTGAGCGTGCGATCGGGCGGCTGATCGAGAATGATTATCCCGCAGACAAAATTTCCATGCTGGGCAGGGGCATGGTCAGCGGCGATGACATTCTGGGCGTTTATCATCCGGCAGTGCCGGATCGCATGCAGGCATGGGGCAAACAGGGGGCGCTCTGGGGCGGACTTTGGGGTTTGCTGGGTGGAACAGCCGGAGCTTTCGCCGTATCGGGTCCGGGGGCGCTTTTTATTATCGGGCCGATCGTTGAGGGCATTGCCGCCGCCGCAGCCGGCGCCGGGGTGATGGCCGTGGCTGCGCTACTGTCCGAGGTGCTGGTGGTATTGCATCGTTTTGGCGTGCCGGAAGAAGATTTGCAGCAGCTTGAACAGGACATCAAAGATGGCTGCCTGGTGTTGATTTTACAGGGCGACGATGCCGAACTGGAAGCGCAGCAAGGCTGGCTGCAATGGGCCGGAGCCAATTCCATTCAGACCTTCCCGGGCGAAGACTGATTTCCACCCTCTCAATCCCGATATCCCGCAACGGCCTGAGCATGAGCGTCGCTATGCCCTCGTCTGTGCTGCATTCAACCTATATTCCTCAGTTGGGAGTGCGTGCAGGGTGTAAGATATTGATTTGAAGGGCGTAACGGAAAAAATCGCCGTCACCTTGCTGGTGATAAGAGCTTTTTCCGTTTAGCAAAGCGAGTCAAGAGCTTGCGCCATGTGGGTGCTTCCAACTGAGGAATATAGGTTCAACGCACCCTTGCACCACTGGAAAATCATGAGCAGCTTCGATAACTAATCCGCCGCCATCCTCACAATGGGCGGAACATCAGGTTCGCTTTTTTTACTATCACACCCTTCCTTCCTCAGTTTCCAATCAACCGACTTCGACGCAACAAGGCGTTTGGCGACTCGGGCGCATTGCATCCGACCGGATAAAATAGCATGATGCGGCGCGAACATAATCTGAGGCTCAGCCGGGTTGCAATGCGACAACCAGATTACGCCTGCTTTGGTCAAAGGAAAGGGACAACGTCGTGGAAAAAAACACTTCCGGTCAATTTATAATATCATCGCTTGAGCGGCGCGCTGCCGCCTCGCTGGGCGGCATCTTCGCCTTGCGGATGCTCGGCCTGTTTATGATCCTGCCGGTGTTTTCACTCTACGCCCACCATTTGAAAGGGGTGACGCCAATGCTGACGGGTCTCGCCATTGGCGCCTACGGGCTGACGCAGGCCTTTCTGCAAATTCCCTTCGGCCTGCTGTCCGACCGCATCGGCCGAAAGCGAGTGATTATCATTGGATTGCTGATTTTCTCGGCGGGCAGCGTCGTCGCGGCTACATCCGATTCCATTTACGGCGTCATCGCCGGCAGGGCGTTGCAGGGGGCAGGCGCAATTGCTGCGGCAATTATGGCCTTGCTGGCCGATCTGACCCGTGTGGAGATACGCACCAAGGCCATGGCCATACTCGGCGGCAGTATCGGCATGTCTTTTACCCTGGCCTTGTTGCTGGGGCCGGTGTTGAACGGCCTGATTGGCGTCCCAGGCATCTTCTGGCTGACTTCAGTGCTGGCTCTGGGGGGTATTCTGATCATTCTTTATCTGGTGCCCGATCCTGTTGACAGTCACTTCCATACGGATACCGAGCCTGTGCTGTCCCAGTTCGGAAAAATCCTGTCAGATACGCAACTTCTGCGGCTTGATTTCGGCATCTTCTGCCTGCATTTTCTTATTACGGCCACGTTTCTCGCCCTGCCGCTGCTGCTCAGGGACACCATACGCATACCTGCCGGGCATCACTGGTGGATCTATATGCCGACACTTTTGCTGGCAGTGGCAACCATGTTTCCCTTCATCAGGCTGGGCGAGAGGCATGGCCATGCCAAGGCGGTGTTTCTGGGCGCCATCGCCACAATCATTCTGGCTGAAGCGGGTCTGTCCATGTTCCACGCGCATATCTATCAGATTGCCATTCTTCTCTATCTCTTTTTTACCGGCTTCAACCTGATGGAGGCCACGTTGCCATCTCTCATTTCAAAGCTTGCTCCTGTTAACAGCAAGGGCACGGCGATGGGCGCCTATAGCAGCTCCCAGTTTCTCGGCGCCTTTGTCGGCGGCGGCGCCGGCGGCTGGGTGATGGGCCAATATGGCGTTAGCAGCGTCTTTGCCGGCTGCGCGATCATGGCGCTGATCTGGCTGAGCTTTGCGATCAGCATGAAAGCGCCGCAAGCTCATGCGCCACAGGAGTCGCCCTCGTAGGCGTCAGCCGACCGGGCGAGGCTGGTCAGGCCAAACTGAGGCATCGGACAATCCAGCGAATCGGCAATAGCGCGCAACAGTTCGATTTCGCGTGCCGCCGCCTTGCCATCCGACAGCGTTGCAGACACGCAGGCGGCTAACAACTTGCGCTTCAATGCGGGGCTCGCCCGCTCCGCCTTCTTCAGCGCCTCGTCCAGGCCGGACAAGGCGCATTCCTCCCTGTCCGGCATCGCGGGCAAAAGCTCGCCTGTAAACATTTTCATGGCCGAGCGATAATCTTCTTCCGGCCTGTTGTGCGTCCCCGCCCTGATCATTATGGCAATAATACAGGCCGCTGCATCGACAATTTCTCCGGCGGCATGATATTGAACAACGAGCCGGCGCACCGGCGTAAAGACCGGATACAAATGGCGAAGCAACATGCGCTGCAGCATATACTCAAAAATATCAACGCGTCTGTCAGCCTGAATCAACGCCCGGATGCAGGCCCGGAAGGCCAGAAACTGGGCATGCGACAGGGATTTCAAAGCCGGCAACATCATCTCAAGCAATGGCAGGCGCAACGCCCTCGCCAGCTTTGAAACATCCGACAGAATATCAAGCATCTCCCGAAACACGTTGGCATCGGCCTGCTTCTGCAACAGCTCCATCTGGCGCTTGCGAATAATGGACCGCTGATCAATCAGCAGCGCATACATAACGGCTCTGGCTGTATAAGGATCGCGGGAAAACCGGCTCAACCTTTCCGGAATCATGGCAATCAGGGCGCGCGCCTGCTGCAACCCCTCAAAATCGGGATGGCCAATCGAATTGATCACTGAATTTACATCCTCGAGGGCGGCAGTTGGCTGCGGCGTCCATGCATCCGCCAGCGCGGCGACGGCCTCATCCGCCACAAGGGCGCTGCGACGGGCTGAATCGACGGGCTCGAATACTCCTCTGAAGCCCGGTTCCAGCCGTCTGATGCGCTCCGCCAATGGCGGATGCGCGGCCCACCAGTCCATGCTTTTTCGCGGCTTCGCCGCATTGCTGAAAAAGAAATGGCTGACCTGCCGGGTTGATGCATGAGCGATATGCGATCCGCCCCTGAATCCCCCTATTGTCTTCAATGCATTGGCAAGTCCGGAAGGATTGCGGGTAAACTGCACTGCCGCCGCATCGGCGAGAAATTCACGCTGCCGGGAAACCGCCCGCTTGATCATGTCGGCAAAAACAGCGCCGATCGTGCCCGCCATGAAAATCATGAATCCCGTAACAATCACTGCCGGATGCGAACCGCGTTCAGTTCTGGAATAGCGCGCGCTGCCTCTGGCCGTCATCATCAGGATGCCGGCATCCGAAATCAGGGTGATGCCGTAGAGCAGCCCCATCAGCTGCATTTTCAGACTGGTATCGCCATTCAGGATATGGCTGAACTCATGCGCAATCACGCCCTGAAGCTCGTCCCGGGCAAGCAGTCCGGTCGCCCCGCTGGTGACGGCAATGACTGCATCGGTTCGGCCAAATCCGGCAGCAAAGGCATTAATGCCGCTCTGTTGCATCAGATAAACCGGCGGCGCAGGCAGCCCGGAGGCTATGGCCATCTCTTCAACAATATTGAGCAGGCGGCGCAAAAGCGGATCATCCGTGGCGGACGCAACGCGCTCGGCTCCCAGCATATCGGCAACCGCCGCGCCTCCCCCCTGTTTCAGCTGATAAGTGCGGTAAAGGCTGCCGAAGGCGACTACGGCGATCGTCAGGCCGACAATCCAGAGGAATCGCTCGCCGTCCCAAAAGCCGCGAACAAACCAGCTGCTCTGACCGGCGGCAAACATCTGGCTCAGATAAAGGCCGGCAGTCGCTGCGCAATAGACCGAAAAAATGATCAAAACTACGGCGCAGGCAAACAGAAACACCAACATCGAGGTATTGCGCCTGGCCTGCTCCTGCTGAGCGAAAAAGTCTTTCATAAGGCCGGCGATCCCCGGCACGATCCGCCGCTAATCAAAGTATTGCAGGGGCGCTAGCGTAGTGTTCTGAATAGTATGTATATTAAGAACACTATACTAGAAACTAACTTTCGGGGCCAGCTTCTCCTCTTCAACCTCGATGCGCCACAGCCCGGCCTCATCAAAGCCGAATGAGCCGACAAAAAGCACGTCCGGAAATGATTCCCTCTGCATATTATAGAGCATCACTTCATCGTTAAATGCCTGGCGGGCAAAGGAGATGCGGTTTTCTGTCGAAGCCAACTCTTCCGATAATTGCGCCATGGTCTTGTCGGCCTTCAAATCGGGATAATTCTCCATCACTGCATTGAGGTTCATCAAGGCGCCGCCAAGCGCCGCTTCAGCTCCCGTCAGCGATTTCATGGCCTTCGCATCGCCGGGGTCGCGGGCGGCCCGTTGCATGGCGGCCCGCGCCCTGTTTCGCGCTTCGGTTACTGACTTTAGCGTTTCCTGCTCATGCTTAAGATAGGCCCTGGCCGCCTCGACCAGATTGGGAATCAGGTCATAACGGCGTTTAAGCTGCACATCAATCTGCGAAAAGGCGTTTTCAAAACGGTTTTTCAACTTCACCAGTCGATTATAGATTACGACGATATACAAAACGCAAAAGACAATAACCCCCAGAATAACCAGTAAAATCGTCATAACGAAGCCTCCTGATGACAGTTTTCATCCACATAATAAAGTACGATCGCCCCGGCGGCAAACAATGCCACGATGACCAGAATTGAAAAACGGGCGCTGCCGGAAACAATGCTCGCCATGCCCATCATGGCCGGCCCCAATACGGCGGCGAATTTTCCCAACATGTTGAAAAAGCCAAAAAACTCAGCTGCCTGATGTGCAGGAATCATGCGCGCATACATCGAACGGGATAACGCCTGCACGCCGCCCATCACCAGACCGATCGCCGCCGCCAGCCAGTAGAAATCGGACGCCTGTTGCATGCCTGAACTCCAGATGCAAACAAGCGAATAGACCGCCAGGCTGATCAGAATGACACCTTTCGCGCTCCAGCGCTCGCCAATACGCCCCATCGCCATGGCCGCCGGAAAGGCGATAAACTGGGTCATCAGCAACGCCTTGATCAGCACCGATGTCTCAAATCCCAGCGACAGGCCGTAATCCACGGCCATGCGCGCCACGGTATTTACGCCGTCGATATAAAGAAAATAGGCCAGCAGAAACAGCCACACCTGTTTAAGACTGCGCAAGTGAAAAAATGTTTCACGCAATTGTGAAAAGCCGTTTCTGGCAGCATCCAGCCAGCGCGTTGACACCGCCGGCCCCGACTCATGCACATGGCGCGCCAGCGGCAGGGTAAACAGCAGCCACCACAACGCCACTGAAACAAATGACCAGCGCACAGCCGCCGTCCTGTCGGCCAGCATGAACCAGTCGGGATGCAACGTCATCAACACATTCATCGCAAACAGGATCCCGCCGCCGATATAGCCAAGCGCATAACCAAGCGCGGATACGCGATCCAGCCGCCGATGCTCCGCCACATCAATAATCAATGCATCATAGAAAATATTGGCGCCGGAAAAGCCGATAGCGCCGAAGGCATAAATCAGCGCCGCCAGCAGCCACTGACCCGCGCCGACAAGAAACAGGGCCGCCGTCATCAGCACGCCCATGACGGTAAAGCTGAGCAGCATGCGTTTCTTCAGCCCGCCCTGATCCGCCATCGCGCCGAGCATCGGCGCCAGCAGCGCAATCAGCAGCCCTGCCCCTGCATTCGACAGTCCAAGCCAGAAGGTCGATTCATTGACGCTCAGCCCGGCAGCCCAGTACTGCTTGAAGAATATCGGGAAAAAGCCGGCCATCACCGTTGTCGCATAGGCCGAATTAGCCCAGTCGTAGATGGCCCACGACCACACCGCCCGTGGCGCGCTATTCACCATGACTCAGAAGGGTTGACGTAATTTTCATTCTGGCAATGTAAATTCGCCGGGGCAATTTGGCGAGGACGAATTCATGGCCTGCGCGCATTGCATCATAATTATGGCCCGCTCACCGCCATTTCCTGACCCGGCCAGCCGGAACCAAACAGGATGAACCACAAAGACACTGAGCAGCTACGGACATTTTTGCACAGGAGGGCTGAGTGATTCCATGCACCCTTTTTTCTTTATTCTTCGTACCTTTGAGTCTTGGCAGTAAAATTTCTTCTATAAACGGCATGAGACATAATTGATAAGGGGCTAAAGTCTTTTGCGCACTGGCGGCGACCTCTTGATGCCAACGGCAGCCGTTGTTAGCGTCCTTTCATCGCTGGCTTCAGGAGGTTCGGATTATGGAAATCATTTCACTCAACGGCCTGATAACAGTCACTGCGATCTGCGCCATCAGCTTTATCATTGGCCGCCTGACCAGCGTCGGTCGCAAGGATGTCAAACGGCTTGAAACAGAACTGGATCAAAGCAGGGAAGAGCTCAAAAAATACCGCTCTCAGGTGACCAGCCATTTCCAGGAAACCGCGCGTCGGGTCAATGCCATGACCGAGAGCTACCGCAATGTCCATGAACATCTGGCTCAGGGAGCGCAAAGCCTGTGCGACAAGAGCGACGCACCTGAACTGATGAATGAATTAAATCGCAATCCGATGCTGTCGGACCAGACAATTGAGGAACTCATTGCCGATCCGGAGGCGAGCGCAACAGAGGCTGAGACCGCCGCAGAAATCGACCCCGCCCCTGAAGCTGTAATGGAAGGAGGCGATGAGAATCAGGCCGCATCCTCCGGGCAGGACGACGACAAAGACGGGGAAATTAATGGAAGCCTTGAAAAAGATATCTCAAAGGGCTGAAAATTAACATGAAACAGGCGATACGCATGCCATCAAGCTGGCAAAATATCGCACGCCTGCTCGGCCCCGCCACTGCCATTATCTGCATCGCGCTAATTGAAATCCCCGGCCATCCCGCCGCTGCGCCGATGCTGGGCATCGCCCTGTGGATGGCCATCTGGTGGATATCGGAGTGCGTGCCGCTGGCGCTCACCGCCATGATTCCGCTCGTCTGCTTTCCGCTCTTTGGCATCGCCAGCGGCAAGCAGGTCGCCCCCAGATATGTGAATTCCATTATTTTCCTCTTCCTTGGCGGCTTTCTGATCGCCCAGGCCATGGAGAATTCCGGCCTGCACAAGCGCGTCGCCCTGAATATGCTGGCAAAGCTGCATGCCAGCCCGCTGCAACTGGCGCTGGGCTTTTCCATCACCACGGCCTTTTTATCCATGTGGATTTCAAACACTGCGACGACAATGCTGATGGTCACCATCGCCCTGCCGCTGCTGCACCGGCTGATGGATGAACACGGGGCCGAAAACATTGCCCCGATGGCGACCAGCTTCCTGCTTATTATCGCCTACTCGGCAAATATCGGCGGCATGGGCACGCCCGTCGGCACCGCGCCCAATCTGGTCTTTCTGGAAAACATGCGCATCGCCGCCCCTGCGGCGACGCCATCTTTTCTGGAATGGATGCTGGTGGGCATCCCCATGGTTATCGTCGGCCTTGCCGTGCTGTTTGCGGCGCTGGGGCCGGGGCTGGCCAGGTTGCCGTGGAAAAATTCAGATGGCGGCGCGCTGAAGCGCTCTTTGCATGAGCTTGGCCCGATGCGACGGGAGGAAAAGCTCGTCGGCTGGATACTGGCCGTCACGGCCCTGTTATGGATGAGCAGAAAAGGCATTCATGCCGAAAACTTCAACATTCCCGGCTGGGCCTCCCTGCTTCCCTACAGGGGCGTCGATGACGGCACCGTTGCCATTCTGATGTCCGGGCTGCTGTTTCTGTTCCGCGCCGAGAATCATAAATGCATTCTGAATACGGCTTCATTCAGAAAACTGCCATGGGATATTGTGCTGCTGCTCGGCGGCGGCTTCGCGCTGGCTTTCGGCATGCAGCATTCGGGGCTTTCCAGCTGGGTCGGCGGCCAGCTCGAATTTCTCAAGGCCGTCCCCCTGCCTGCGATGATGCTCGGCGTTGCGCTGACCATCACTTTTCTGACCGAAATCACCAGCAACACCGCCACAACGCAAGTGATGCTGCCGATACTCGCCGCCGCGACGCTGGCCAACAAGCTTGATCCGACCTACATCCTGCTGGTCTCCACGCTTTCCGCCTCATGCGCCTTTATGCTGCCCGTGGCCACGCCGCCCAATGCCATTGTTTTCGGCTCGGGGCATGTGCCGATGCAGAGCATGATCAAGACCGGCGTCCGCCTGAACCTGATCATGGCGCTCGTGGTGGTGTCCATCGTTTACCTGATCCGGCCGCTGTTGCCTGCCGTGAACTGAGAACAGTTCAGGTCAGGCCAATGCCGAGCCGGGTGGCGACTTCGTGATAAACCTCGGATAAACCGCCCAGATCGCGACGAAATACATCCTTGTCCAGCTTGCGCCCGCTCTCCATATCCCACAAACGACAGCCATCGGGCGTAATTTCATCGCCCAGCAGAATTTCTCCGTCTGCCCTGCCGAACTCCAGCTTGTAGTCGACAAGCCTGATGCCGACAGCGCCGAACAGGGCGGAAAGCGTCCGGTTAACCTTTAACGCCCTGGCGCGCATAATGGCAATCTCCTCTCTACTGGCCCAGCCGAACATTTCAGCATGCTCTGTGTTAATCATCGGATCATGCAACGCGTCGGACTTGTAAAACAGCTCAGTGAGCGGGCCGCTGAGTTCCATGCCTTCATCAAAGCCAAGGCGCTTGCAGATTGAACCGGCGGCCACATTCCGAACCACCACCTCCACCGGAATCATATCAAGCAGCCTGACGCGCATTTTAGTCGGGCCTTCGCGTTTTATATAATGGGACTGAACGCCGGCGACATGCAGCTTTTCAAAAATAAATGATGAAATGGCGCAATTCAGTTCGCCCTTGCCGGCGATAACATCGTGTTTGACGCCATCGAATGCAGTAGCGTCATCCTTGAAAACCTGAATTAATTCACTGGCATTTTCTGTCGCGTAAAGACGCTTGCCCTTGCCTTCATATTTGAGTTCACCACGCATTTTACACCTCGAAAGTATTTAGCTGAGACAAACAACGCGCTGCATGGAATCTTCCGCGCCATGATAATGTTTCATATCCCGGGGTGGAAAAATCCATGCGCGCCGGTCCGCCTGAAGCAACGCAGGCTACGGTGGCTTTTGCTCAGCGCAATAAAAAGCGAGTAGAATTAACCGGGGCCTGCCTATATATTGTCGGCCAATCCTGAAGACGGCACCGGGCGACTAGAACCGGGCCGAAGCGGAAAGGTGGACATTTACGATGAAACCCGTCACAGCGGCAACGCTGGCGCGCGCCAGAGAACGCGGCGAAAAAACAGTATGGCTTACGGCCTATGATGCCGCCAGCGCCAGCATCGCCGAAGCTGCCGGCGCGCAAGTGTTGCTGGTTGGCGACTCGCTTGGCATGGTCTGCCTTGGTTACGATTCCACCCTTCCGGTTACGCTCGCGCAAATGATCCACCATGCAGCCGCTGTTGTTCGCGGGCGTTCCACCGCCTGGGTTGTTTGCGATCTTCCTTTCGGCACATATCAAAAATCTCCGCAGCAAGCTTTTGATACGTCCGTGCGCGTGCTACAGCAGACCGGTTGCGATGCGATCAAGCTTGAAGGCGGCGCGCATATGGCTGAAACCGTTCGCTTCCTGGCTGACCGGGGCATTGCCGTGGTTGCGCACATTGGCCTGACGCCGCAATCGGTCAAAAAATTCGGCGGCTATGGCAGGCGCGGAACAGATGAAACTGAACGCCTCCGGATTATCAGCGATGCCGACGCCGTGTGCGAGGCCGGCGCCATATCTCTGGTGCTGGAGAATATCCCGGCGGAGCTGGCCGCAGAAGTGACGGCAAGGGCGAGCTGCCCCACTGTCGGCATCGGCGCCGGAGCCGATTGCGATGCGCAGGTGCTGGTGTGGAATGATTTGCTCGGCATTTCCGCCGCCAATCCCCCCTTCGCCCCGGCCTACGCCAATGTCCGCAGGGTAATGACAGACGCCATCAGCAGATGGGTGAATGATGTGAAAAACGGCGACTTCCCAAAGCCATGAGAATCGCCACGACGCGGGCGGAAATACGCCGGCAACTTGCATCGCATCGCGATCGCTGCCGCATCGCCCTGACGCCAACCATGGGATGTCTGCACGAAGGCCATCTCAGCCTGATCCGCAAAGCGAAATCGCTCGCAGATATTGTTGTTGTCAGCATTTACGTCAATCCTCTTCAGTTTGGCCCGAATGAGGATCTGGACAGATATCCGCGCACCTTTGAGGCTGATGCGGCGCTGTGTGAGCAGGAGGGGGTTGATTTCATCTTCCACCCCGCCTCGCTCTATCCTGCCGGCGGGCCGAAGGTCACCCTCAAGGCCGAAGGGCTCTCTGATTGCCTGTGCGGCAGCTCAAGGCCCGGCCATTTCGACGGCGTCGTCACCGCGGTCAATATTCTGTTTAATATTATCCAGCCGAATCTGGCTGTGTTCGGGGAAAAAGACTGGCAACAACTATCGATAATCCGGCGCATGGTTCAGGATCTTCAGATGCCAGTGGATATTGTCAGTTCGGAAACAGTGCGCGAAGACGACGGGCTGGCCATGAGCAGCCGTAATCGCTACCTGTCAAAACAGGATCGTCGCAAAGCCGTGCAACTTTCACTGGCCCTTTCCGACATGCAAAATCTGGCCGCCAACGGCGAATCAAATGCCAGCGTGTTACTGGCCTCGGCGCTTGCCCGGCTTGCCGGTTCAGGCGTCAGGCCCGACTACCTTGAAATTCGCCAGGCGAACTCGCTGAAGGTAAAACGGAAGCTGAACGAAAGCCGGAACATCCGGGCCTTCGTTGCCGCAACAGTTGGCAAGACCCGCCTGATTGATAACATGCCGCTGCGAATTGAGCATACAGACGCCGCAGAGGGAAAAACGGAGATGCGAACATGAAACTCACCATGCTGAAATCAAAGCTTCACCGCGCCACAGTCACTCATGCCGAACTGGATTATGAGGGCTCCTGCGCCATTGATGCTGATTTAATGGACGCTGCCAATATTTTGCCGTTTGAACAGTTGCACATCTATAATATCGCCAATGGCGAACGCTTCACCACCTATGCCATCACCGCGCCCGGGGCCTCCGGCACGATCGGCGTCAATGGCGCTGCGGCGCACAAGGCCAGTGAAGGGGATTTGCTTATCATCTGCACCTATGCCGAGTTGGAAGCAGCGGAAGCAGGGCATTTCAAGCCATCGCTGGTTTATGT
>CAYTFI010000018.1:0-19909 GCA_964437065.1 uncultured Zetaproteobacteria bacterium
TTAATATGAAACACAACGCGCCTGGCCTGAGTCTCATCTCCCGGGCAGGAAAATCACTGCGCCTCAGGTTGAAAGACGCTTGCGACCCTTGGCGCGACGACGGTTCAGAATGATCCGGCCTGAGCGGGTTGCCATACGGGCGCGAAAGCCATGACGGCGCGCACGTCGAATTCGGCTTGGTTTGTAAGTAAAACTCATCGTCTTCTCCTGATCCTGATGTTGCAAAAAAAGGGGTCGCGCATAATAAGTGTCCGCTAATTCATGTCAAGAACGGGCAGGCCGCGCATGGCGGGGTTGGCTATGGTTCCGCTTTCTTTTTTCCTTCATTGACGCGCAGCGTGCGACCGGCGTAATCGGAGCCATCGAGATGTTTGATGGCTGATCTGGCGTCCCGGGCGTTCATTTCAACAAAGCCGTAGCCTTTGGGCCGGCGGCTGCGACGATCCTTCACCAGCCTGACTTCAATAACCTTGCCATAAGGCGCAAACAGGTTTTTGACATCGCTCTCACCGGCGTTGAAGGGCAAATTGCCAACATAAACGCTGCTTCTGTCGCCTGAATTTTTTGCGCCGCCTGTTGAGGACGGATAAAAAGCCGCCAGCAGACCGCCGAAAATGACGCCGATGGCGATGCCGGAGGCAAAAAGAGACGCAGGAGGAATGGCGCCCGAGTCCAGGGCTGAAACAGCAAAATAACCAACCACCGAAGCCGCAAGTGAAGCTGCAACCAGTTTCACAAAACAGGAAAGACTCATATTTACTCCATGCCTGCTCAATCCGGCAGGCCAAAATTTCGCCAAGCTTGCCAATAATCGCGCTGAAAAGCACGGGTTATCAGAGTTCGGCATCCAACATTGTTTGCAACATGCGCATCCGGGTGATTTACCAATTGCAGGGAAACGATAGCATGGCGTGCATGCGTGGCAAAGTCATACCGATCCAGGCCGATCATCAGAATGAGTCCATGACCGGCAAGCCCAGGTGGCTGAAAGTGAGCGCGCCGCTGTCCCGGGAGTACAGGGCGATCGCCCGGATGATGCGCGAATTAAAGCTCAATACCGTGTGCGAAGAGGCGTCGTGCCCGAATATCGGCGGCTGCTGGAAGCACGGCTCCGCCACGTTCATGATTCTCGGACGGGTATGCACCCGCACCTGCGCCTTCTGCGATGTTGAGACCGGCAGGCCCGATCCGATTGATCCGGATGAGCCGGCGAACCTGGCCAGGGCCGTAGCCAAAATTGGCCTGAAGCATGTGGTTATCACCTCTGTTGATCGTGACGATCTGAAAGACGGAGGGGCGGCCCATTATGCGGCGGTGATCAGCGAGTTAAGACAGCGCCAGCCCGAAGCGACCATTGAAGTGCTGACGCCGGATTTTCAGCGCAAACCCGATTCATGTCTGGATACGATCATGCAGGCCGGGCCGGATATTTTTAATCATAATCTGGAGACAGTGCCGCGTCTGTACCGCTCGGTGCGACCCGGCGCCAGATATTTCACTTCCCTGCGCCTGCTGCAGCGCGCCAAGGAGATGGATTCGTCCGTGGTGACCAAATCAGGCCTGATGCTGGGTCTCGGCGAGGAGCGGGATGAGGTGTTGCAGGTGCTCGATGACATGCGCGAGGCGGGCATTGATATTCTCACCATCGGTCAATATCTGCGCCCGAGCCCCGGCCATCATCCGGTGATGAAATACTGGAGCCCTGAGGAATTTGATGATTTGAAATACCTGGCTGAAAAAAAAGGCTTTGGCATGGTGGCGTCAGGGCCGCTGGTTCGCTCATCGTTTCACGCAGATGAAGTGTTTCAGGCGCTTAAGCGCCGCATGCATGGGAAGCCCAATGACACTTGATAGCAGAAGCCGGAAGAGATAACCCGGATTATTCATGAATACTGCTGCGCGCTGGCTTGTTCCTTTATCCGCAACGAATCTTTTCTCAGGCGTCCGTAAACATTGCTACGCTCTTCCTCGAAAAGATCCGTTGCGAATAAAGGCCCGGCGCGATCATCACAGCGATTCATGAATAATCCGGGATAAATCCTGTGCGCTGGTCGTCAAAGGCTGAATGTCTTATCCGCTCAGGCCTGCTCGGCCTTGTCGAGATGCACATCCATTTGAGGATAGGGGATTGAGATGCCGGCTGCATCAAAGGCCAGCTTTATCTTTTCGGTGACATCAAACTTCACATTCCAGTAGTCGCCGGCATTCACCCAAGGACGAACGGCGAAGTTCACGCTGCAATCGGCCAGCTCGGCCACGGCAATCAGCGGGGCAGGGTCTGAGAATATGCGATCATCGGCATCGAGAACGGATTGCATGATCTCTTTGGCCTTTTTGATGTCGTCGTAGCCGATCCCGAACACCATGTCCACACGGCGCGTGTCGCGGGCGGAATTATTGGTGATGGCGCCATTATAGATCGAACCGTTGGGGATAATGATTGCACGGTTGTCGCCTGTTTTCAGCGTCGTGCAGAAGAACCCGGCTCTACGACCACGCCTGCTGAACCGGCCGCTTCAATATAGTTTCCCACCCTGAAAGGGCGGAACACGATCAAAAGCACGCCGGCGGCAAAATTTTGCAAAGAGCCCTGCAGGGCCAACCCGACGGCCAGACCGGCCGCGCCAATCAGGGCGATAAAGGATGTGGTGTCGACGCCAAGTTTATCAAGCGCAGCGATAATAATAATCAACAGCAACAGGGCGTTGAGGATCGAATGCACGAAACTGACCAGCATTTCGTCAGTTCCGGCTCTTTTCATCATCCGGCCCAGAACATCCAGGAGCATTCCGGTCAGCCGGCGGCCAACGAAAAAAATGACCAGAGCCATGCCGATATTAATACCCCACGGAATAATGTGGAGATTGACCAGTTCCTGAATATTCAGCGATTCCAACATATATTTCTCCCCGTCACAGAGGGCTCAGAAAAAACAGTGTTTCATGCCTGAGCTGGATCGTCGGCATCAATGCGATCCGCTTTTTTGCCCGTCGCCTGTTCAATCATTTCAAAGTGGCTGACATCATCCGGGCAAACCAGCGAGATGGCCAGGCCTTTGTGTTGCATGCGGGCTGCTTTGCCAATTCTGCGCAGGTAACTTGCCGCTGATCTCGGCGGCTCATAATTCACTACATATGGCAGGTCGTAGATGTCGATGCTGCGGGCAATGACATCGGTTGCGACCAGCACAGTCAACTCGCCGCTGATAAAATCACTAACGGCGGCGTCTATGACTCGCCGGCTTTTATCGCCATACACGGCCTCGGCCTTGATGCCGCTCAGGTTCAGGTTCATGGCAATCGTATCAGCCCGCTTTTTGAATGATGTAAAAACCAGCACCTGCTTCCAGTCGCCAGATTTGATCAGGCGGTCCAACAGCGAGGCCTTGTCGGCTTCCTCAACGATATATGCCTGCTGTCTGATCTGCAGCAGCTCATTGTCCTTGTCCCTGAGCTCAATTTTTTCCGGTCTGGTGAGAAAGCTGTCGGCCAGCTCGCCAACCGCCTGCGTGAAGGCCGTGGCGAAGAGCAGGCTTTGCCGCTGTTCCGGCAGCAGGGCCAAAATGCTGTCAAGCCCTTCCCTGCAATCCGCCTCCATCATCGCGTCCGTTTCATTCAGAACCACAATTTCCACATGGGAAAGATTGACGGCCTCCTCGTTCACCAGTTCGAGCAGCCTGTCCGGCGTCGCGACCAGTATGTCAGCGCTTTGCAAGCCCTTCATCTGCAATTTGATCGACACCCCGCCAAACACCATTTTGGTATTGATTGTGTTCAGCCGGTTGCAGAAGTTCTGAATGGCGTGGCCCACCTTGCTGGCCATCTCCTTTGTCGGCACAAGAATCAGAGCCCTGGTCGCCCCCTGGCCGGTGGCGCCTGACGCCTGCAGCTTTTGCAGAACAGGCAGAGAAAAGCTCGCTGTTTGTCCTGAACCGGGTTTGGCTATCGCCAGCAGATCCCTGCCATCCAGAATAACCGGAATGGCCTGCGCCTGAACAGGGGAAGGCCGATAATACTGTTGCTCTCTCACGGCCTGTTGCAACTCCTCTGATAAACCAAGTGATGAAAATGACATAAATACTCCCGAGATGACCTGGTGCTCCGTCCGTAACAAACCTTTTGTTTCAGAGTGTCTGTCATAAGGCAGGGCAAGGGCATTTTGCAGGCAATGATTGTTCCATTGACAAGGAATGCAACAAAGCCATGCCTTATGAGAGGCGCTCCCGAAGGGCATGCCCGGACGGGCATTCGCTATTGTTGCACTCGTTTGAATTGGCTCTGCCAGTCCTGCGCTCGCGCGCCTTGGCGTAGCCTGGAAAAGCCTCTTCGCCGATGCGACGGCGGCATCTTTACAAACAATCTTTAATTTTTCATTAAAGACGCAGCCACACCCGCTCCCATACAGCATCGCAATGCGCCGGAATAGAAGAGTTCGGTAAGGATCTTAATAGGGTAATATTTGCACTTGGCGTCAGCTAATCGAATAATGATATTGGCGCTATAAGGCTGACACAAAAAAAGAACAACCGTCATAATCATGGACGAGTACAGCGGAGGAACGCAGCCGGAGAGGATACTATGCCAGGATTTGACTGTCTCCAAATTGATTTTCGCCCGACTATGCTCCACTGACAAAGGCTGGTGGTC
Organism: uncultured Zetaproteobacteria bacterium; assembly: GCA_964437065.1. Classification (GTDB taxonomy): domain Bacteria; phylum Pseudomonadota; class Zetaproteobacteria; order Mariprofundales; family Mariprofundaceae; genus Mariprofundus. The sequence continues at coordinate 4,647 of CAYTFI010000018.1, forward strand.
TTTGATGCTGTCCGCCCCCCTGTTTCCGGCCTCTGGTTATATCTGCGATTCTGCTCGCGACAGTGAATATCTGAAATCCGATGGCTCAATCAATGGAGACAGCCACGCAATATTCAACATGAATGCACAGATCAGGCAGAAACAGATAAGCAACTCAAGGGATACGATTGTCAGCACCAGGCTGGCGCAATAAAAAGGGACTGAATGAAGGGCTGGAGCAACTCCGGTGAAAGGATGAATATGAACATACAGTATATTGTGACGGTTTTAACCATTCTATTGTTTGCCGTTATGGCCGGATGTTCTTCGAATGAAGAAGAAAAGGCCAAAGAGCCAAATCAGCAGATGGAAATAAAAGCAACTCCGGCACAAAAAGTATCTATTGATACTGCTGCCAGAAAAGTCCTTGAGGATATTCCGGAGCAACTGGAATATTTTGGCAAGATGCCGTTTGAGAAGGCGCTGACTCTGCTTGATATCAATCATGATAAAATCATCAACCTTCACGACGTGGAAACTGTTCTTCAAGCTCTTGAAAGCAAACACACCGATAGCCAGATGGATATCAATCAGGATGGGGCCATTGACCGCCTGGATGCTAACCTGTTGTCCATGCTCGCAGGAGGGGGAGAAGCTTTTCCCAACGGATTTCTGGATGCAAACTATGACGGGCGCATTGATGCCGATGATTATCAACTGTGTTGTTCAGCCCGCAAAATTGATCCCCTAGAGGGGCAAATCAGCGTCCAAAATTGACCCCCTGTAGTTATCCCCGGCTAATGATTTAACATGAAACAAACAACGCGCCTGCATGGAATTTTCCGCTCTGTGGTTGAACGAGCTATCGCGCCTTGTGAAGCAACACCCATTGCTTCACAAAGCTTGCTTATCACGGGGTGGAAAAATCCATGCGCGTTAGTTCGGCTTATTCGTACAGGCTGCTGACTGAACGGCCATCATAAATTCTTGAGATGGCCTCGCCAAGCAGCGGCGCAATGGATATCAGGCGGACTTTGCCGGTCGCCAAAATACGATCGGGTTGCAGAATGCTGTCGGTGATGACCAGTTCATGCAGCCCTGAGGCGGCAAGGCGCTCCGGCGCGGGGCCGGAGAGAACGCCGTGCGACGCATAGGCGCTGACTTTGGTTGCGCCTCGTTCAAGCAGCGCCTCGACAGCGCTGCACAGGGTGCCCGCAGTGTCAACCATGTCGTCCATGAGAATGCAATGCTTGCCTTCAACATCGCCGATGATATTCATCACCTTGGCGACATTGGGGGCGGGACGACGCTTGTCAACAATGGCCATGTCGACATGCAAGCGGTTGGCCAGCGCTCTGGCGCGCACGACGCCGCCCACATCCGGCGAAACGATCAAAACATTTTCCAGCGAGTTCTTCTGTGCAATATCTTTACTGAACAGCGGAATAGCAAAAATATTATCTACCGGGATGTCAAAGAAGCCCTGGATCTGGGTGGCATGAAGATCAAGGGTCAGCACGCGCGTGGCGCCGGCCCGGGTAATCAGGTCTGCAACCAGCTTGGCTGAAATCGGCGTGCGCCCGGCGCTTTTGCGATCCTGTCGGGCATAGCCGAAGTATGGAATAACAGCGCATATATTGCGCGTTGAAGCGCGCTTGGCCGCATCAATAAAAATCAGCAACTCCATCAGATTGTCGTTGGCGGGGAAGGATGTGCTTTGAATAAAAAAGGCATCCAGGCCGCGAATGGTTTCATCGACCTGAATGAATATTTCACCATCTGAAAATCGCTGCGTATGGATATCGCCTTGCGGCAGGCCGATCTGTTTGCAGATTCCCCTGCTCAGCGGCGGGTTGGAGGTGCCGGAAAAAAGCCTCAGCTTCTGATTGATCATGCCGTGATCACTCCTTTAAACCTTGAACAGATGGGATGCATACTTCACAAGCAAACCGCTATCGCAACAGTTCCATGCTGGCTGGGACGGCAGGATTCGAACCTGCGCATGACGGGATCAAAACCCGCTGCCTTACCGCTTGGCTACGTCCCATTATTTTTTCCAGGCTTATCCGCCCCGACGGGTCGTCGCCATGAGGCAAACGACGCGCATCCGGGCTAATATCTGCCAATCCGCACCGGATGCGATGCAATGATTCGACCCGCATGCATCCACGTTGCCAAGCCCTGCTGCTTCAGCTCCATAATGATACTGTCGGCTTCCGCCATATCATCAAGCAGCGCCGCACAGGTTGAGCCGCTGCCGCTCATCCAGGCGAACCCTGCCTGCCGGCGCAAGAAGCTCAGCAAGCGTTCAACATGCGAACTCAGGCTGCAAGCGCTGATTTCCAGATCATTTTCGCCGGGGCGTATCGGATCGCGACGCATGGTATCCAGCGCTTCTGACGTGGTCAATGCGTGATTCCGGCTGTCAAAATGGCGGAATACTTCCGCTGTTGAAAGGCCATTGCCGGGCCATGCCAGCAGCAATATCCCCTCGGGCAACCGGCCCGGATAAGGCGCCAGTTTTTCGCCGACGCCACGGGCCAGACTGGCCTTGCCAAACAGGAAACAGGGGATGTCGGCGCCAAAAGGAGCGGCGAATTCAATAAGCTCATCCATCGGGATTCGGGTTTGCCATAGCTGATTGGCGGCCATAAGCGCCGTCGCAGCATCCGAAGAGCCGCCGCCAAGCCCGGATTGTTCAGGGATCTTTTTCTCAATATGCACGGCCAGCCCCTGGTCAACATGATGGCGCGATTTGAAGGCGGTCAGCAGCTTATGCACAAGGTTGCTTTCGCCGGCAAGATGTCGGCGCGAACAGCTGACCTCTATGCGGTCGGAATCTCTGAAACTCAAATCATCACATGCCTGGGTGAAGGCGAAGCTGGTGTCCAGTTCATGCATGCCGTCAGCGCGCACCCGGCTGATATGTAAATGCAGATTGATTTTCGCCGGCGCAGGCAATGAAAAAATCATGGTTGTATGATGAGCGTGGCCTGGCGGCCATGGGCAGGGTCGGCGAGGGTGAGTTGGCGGGCGTCCTGTCGCCAGCGCAGGCGCACGAGGCTGCCTGTTTGCCTGCTTTCCCACCTGGCATGGCCTTTATATTTGAAATGAGCCGGCATTTTCCCCAGCAGAATGCTGGCCAGCTGTCGGGGGGGGAGCATGATCCCCATCTCGGACAGCTTATCCTGCCCGATGCGTCGCCAGCCAGGGCGTTGATTGTCACGAATATCTATCGCTGCGGATCGCCACCGCAATTCCACTACAGCGCCGCTGGCTGAATGGGTGACCCGGAGCCAGCCGCTGCTTGCAGCCCTGGCGCGCCACGTCACCAGCCCCTGCCAGCGTCGCCCGGAGCCCATGACAATCAAGCGTCCGGTAAAGGCGCTGTATGGCCCGATGGACGGGGGTTGATCAATGTCGCCCTGCTGCCGGGATAGCGTGGCGCAGGATGTCAGCATCAACATCAGGGCCATGATCAGGCTAGCGCGGGGCAAGCGTGTATTGTTGTTTATTTATGGCTCCCGAGGCCATGGGCGATTTTATTTTGCAGGCGCTCGCGATATTGGGAGTTCAGTTCGATAGACTTCTTCCAGGCATTGCGCGCCGCTTTCCGATTCTTGTTTTTCCATAAGATATCGCCGAAGTGCTCATGCATGACTGCGTCGTCCCTGACTTGTTGCAATGCCTTTTTCTGGGTTTGAAAGGCCCTGGCATATTCACCCTTCTTGTAATACACCCAGGCCAGCGAGTCCAGATAATAGCCGTCATTCGGTTTTTGATCGAGGGCTCGCTGAATCATGGCCCTGGCCTGCTCCAGATGAATGCCCTGCTCGGCATAGGCATAGCCGAGAAAGTTCAGGGCCTCGGCATGATTGGCGTCCTTTTTCAGCACCCTGTTAATCATCGTTTCAAGCTGCGCATATTTTTTGAAATGGTCGAAGGCCACGGCGCGGTTAAACAGAATCTGCGATGGAATAGCGTCCAGCGACATGATTGACTCTGTTTCATCCAGCAACAGCTGAAATTTTTTCTGCGCCAGGCGAATGGATGAAAGCACAATGCGCGCATCCATGCGGTCGGGTTTTTGTTGCAGGACTTCCTGGATCTGTTTGACAGCTTTATCCAGCCTGTTATCGCGAAAGTCAAGCCCGGCCAGACGAATTTTAACTTCAGTTGACCAGGGTGAGTTTTCGGTAAATTCCTCATAAAGGCTTCGCGCTTCCGGCAGGCGATCCAGCGCCTCCAGACTGGCTGCCAGATAAAACCGGGCCGTATCGCCCTGATGCGCTTTAAGCAGCCTTCTGAACACCTCTTCAGACTGTTTATAATCCCCATGTTGATAATAGAGAAGCCCCAGCCCCTGTTGAATGCCGGGAACGTCGCCTGTGCGTGCGACCAGATTCCGGTAAACAAGAATGGCGTCTTCCAGCCGGCCTTGCCCGGCAAGAAGCTGGCCAAGCGCATGACCGCTGCGCACAGCACTCGGATGTTCGCTCAGGAAGTCGCGCAGCAGCTTCTCAGTGCGCTTATAATTGCGCTCCTTGATGGCTATATTCCCGAGCATCAGAACGGCCATTTCATTGTCTGGCGCGAGAATTCGCAAGCGTTGCAATGACTTCCTGGCAGAATCATAGTCATGCAGTTTGAGGTAAAGCTGCGCCTGCGACAGCCGAAGAGACGCCTTGTCTTCGATATGGATCGCCGCAGCAATTGCTTCAAGCGCCTCCTTGTTGCGATTGAGGCCGGATAAAATCTGTATTTTCAGTTGATGCGCCTTGCTGCTTTTCGGCTGCTGTTTCAGTAAAAGCTGAATGGAGGCCAGACCGTCATCCGGTTTGCGCTGGATAACCAGCAGTCGCGCCTGCAACAGATACAGACGCTCGAACTGATCCGGCATTAAGGTTTTGTCCTCAAGCAGCTGCGCAATATGCCTTTTCGCCTTGTCTAACTGCTTGCCGAGAAACAGCGTTTCGACCAGCTGGATGTGAGGGCCAATCGCGGCGGAGTCTTTTTTGACAACGGCTTCCAGCAAGTTGATCGCAAGCTCGGAATTGCCTTTGTTCAGGGCGTTCTGGGCCGCCAGGAAGAGGAATTCCGGATCCATTTTTCCCAAATCCCGGCTTTGCGCCAGGGCGGGCTGTTTTGGGCCGGCGGTTTTAACATCTGTTTTTTTCGCCCCGCAGGCGGTTGGCCCGAGCAAGGCGCATATTAAAAGCAGGGCGGTAAATCTCGTGTAATTTTTCAAGCCGGTTTCTCCACTGTTACGATTTCCTGAAAACGATTTCCTTCACTATTGACCGCCCAGCATCGAACATCAAGCGCCGTGCCATCGGCGATGCTGACAATCGGATAGGCAAAGCCCTCCCACGCACCGGCCAGATCGGCAGGCGACGGCCTGGCCGGACAGTCCGGGTGAGAATGATAGACGCCTATAATTTCAAGGCCAGAGCCGCGCAATTCCCGGTCAGCCGCCTGGTAGCCTGCGGGATCGAGTTGGAAACGATCCGTCGCGCGCTCTCTGTTCAGATTGGCGACAGGGCGAATGTCATGAACATCCCAGCCATCATCCGCAAGCCTTCCAAGCAGCAGGCCGCATACCTCCAGGGGATAGCCGGCCTCCGCCAGGGTTCGCATGGCGTCGAGACAATCCGGTCCGATTCGCATCAATGCGTCGGAAGGCGTTTCGTCGAGCACGGCGAGGTATTCAGGGCTGCGGAAGCGCTCAGGCTCAAACTCTGTCATTGCTGAATAAACCGGCCCGCATCATCACAGTCATTTATGAATAGCGCAGGGCGAGCTTTTTCCGTGGCGCTATATTGAAAGTTCAAAGTCGTCCTTGTCATCATCACTGATTTTTTCACCCTGTCTCTTTTGATCCGGGCCGGGCGCTGCATTGCCGGCATGCGGAGTTTCCACTTTTGCCATTTTCATCTTCAGGCGCAAATTATTTGTTGAATCGGCATTTCTCAGCGCCTCGACTTCTGAAATCTTGCCCTCCTGCCATAATTTAAACAGCGCCTGATCGAAAGTGAACATGCCTTGCTGCTCCCCGGCTGCCATCGCCTCTTTTATGGCGCCGATATCCCCGTTGAGAATCAAATCCGATATGCGCGGCGTATTGAGCAGAATTTCAATGGCTGCAATGCGTTTTCCATCGGTCGTTTTTAGCAGTCGCTGCGACAGGACGGCTTTCAGATTCATGGCCAGATTCATATAAACCTGTTGATGGCGTTCCTCGGGGAAAAAGTTGATGATGCGCTCCAGGGCCTGATTGGCATTGTTGGCATGCAGCGTCGCCATGGCCAGATGCCCTGTCTCGGCGAATGCGATCGCATGTTCCATGGTGTCGCGCTCACGGATTTCGCCCAGCAGAATAACATCCGGGGCCTGACGCAGGGCATTTTTCAGCGCCGCCTGAAATGAGATCGTATCCGAACCGACTTCACGCTGGGAAACGAAGCACTTTTTATGGGAATGCATATACTCGACCGGGTCCTCGATGGTGATGATGTGTCCGGCCTGATTGCTGTTGCGCCAGTCCACCATGGCGGCAAGCGAAGTGGATTTGCCGGAGCCAGTGCCGCCCACCATAAGCACCAGACCGCGTTTGCTCATGGCAATGTCTTTAAATATATCCGGCAGATGCAGATCATCAATGCTGGCGATCTCGGTGGTGATCTGGCGAACAACCAGTCCAATGGTTCCACGCTGCCGATAGATATTGACCCGGAAGCGTCCCACGCCGGGGTGGGCTATGGAAAGGTTCATTTCCATTTCATTGGAAAAATCTACTTTCTGTTTCCCGGACATCATATGATCCGCCAGGTTCTCAACGAGCAGCGGATCCAGATTCTGATTGCCAAGCCTCTGGATGTCGCCATCAATTCGATAGCCGGGCGGCGCCCCTGCCATCAGATAGAGATCGGATGCATTTTTTTGCACCATCAACTGCAACAGTTTGCGCATTGAAATATCATTTTCCGCCATGTTTGCTGTCCTCGAGATGATGTGCCGCATCGACGCCATGCAGGCTGCCATTCATAGTTTTTCAGCGCTATCAGAAATATGAAAAGGGCGCAAAAAAGGAAGGCCGGAGCCTTCCTTTTTTACATAAAACAAACAATGTGCGGTAAGAAGTCTAACGTTTCGAGAACTGCGGCGCTTTACGGGCCTTCTTCAGACCGGCCTTTTTACGTTCAACCTTGCGCGCATCGCGGGTAAGAAATCCGGCCGCCTTGAGCGTCGGGCGAAGGCCTGAGTCATATTCAAGCAGCGCGCGGGCGATGCCATGACGAATGGCTCCGGCCTGGCCTGAAACTCCGCCGCCGAACACATTAACGCGAACATCAATGCGACCGCTCAGCTGGGTCTGGGTCAGTGGCAAAATAGCCTGCTGGCGAATGATTTCCACCGGAAAATAATGTTCCAGCTCTCGCCCGTTGACCATGATGCGCCCCTGACCGGGCTCAAGCATAACTCGCGCTACGCTGCATTTGCGGCGGCCCGTGCCGCGATAAAATGTCTCTGCCATTGCTGCTTTCCTCTAATTCAGTTTCATGGCTTCAGGCTTTTGTGCGGCATGAGGATGATCCCCGCCGGCATAAACCTTCAGCTTTTTCAGCATTGAGCGGCCCAGCGGGCCCTTTGGCATCATGCCCTTCACGGCTGCCTCGACAATGCGCTCGGGATACTTTTCGCGCTGTTTTTCCAGCGTTATACTTTTCAGGCCGCCGGCAAAGCGCGTGTGACGATAGTAAATCTTGTCATTTTCCTTGTTGCCGGTGACGCGAATCTTTTCAGCATTAATGACAATCACATGATCTCCGCAATCAGCATGCGGCGAGTACTGTGGACGATGCTTGCCGCGCAGGACAGTGGCAATCCGGGTTGCCAGACGGCCAAGAATCAGGTCGCTGGCGTCCACAATGTACCATTTTCGCTCAATGTCGCCGGGGCGAACGGTCCAGGTGCTCATATCTCTCTCCATGTTGTGATTGGCCTTCACATGCCCTGTTGAATCGGGGCATGCCTTCACAGGGCGGCGCATTATAAGATGGGGCAGATTGATGTCAATTACTTCAAGCGATATTTTAAGGCGTATTGTCGATGTCTGCGTTCCGCCCGACAGGCTACTGGCGAATGCTGAAATTATTGTCGCATTGGCTTGCATCGCCGGGGGTGAAATCAATGTGCATGACGCTAGCGTGCGATGGCCCGTGCTTGAGCCATGTCTGCATGGCGCGAACCTGTGCAGGTTCGCCGCAGATATTGGCCTCGACGCTGCCGTCCGGAAGATTTTTGACCCAGCCGAAAAGGCCCAGTTGCTGAGCCTTTTGGCGCGTATAATAACGGAAGCTGACGCCCTGAACCCGCCCCCGAATGCGCGCCAGCAGGCAAATCTCAGGCATGACTTTCCGGTTTCAGAACAGTGTCAAGCGGTTCATCGGCAGTGTCGGGATAATCAGTCGAATAATGCAGGCCGCGCGATTCATGCCGCTTCATGGCGCTCCGGACAATCAGTTCAGCCACCTGGGCCAGGTTGCGCAGCTCAAGAAGGTCCTGAGTCAACGGGTGCTTCCAGTAATAGGAAGCGATCTCTTCACGAATCACATGCAATCGGCGGCGGGCGCGCCGTAGCCGTTCATCCGAGCGCACGATACCGACATAATGCGACATGACGGCCCGGATTTCATCCCAGTTCTGCTTAATCTGTATGCGCTCGGTCACAGGCACGATGCCGCTGTCATCCCAGACCGGAATGGTCGGCCTGGATATCTCCGGCTGCTGCAAGATGTCGGTCGCGCACTGACCGGCCATCACCAGACATTCGAGAAGTGAATTGCTGGCCAGGCGGTTGGCTCCGTGCAGTCCTGTGCAGGCCGTTTCACCAATGGCGTAAAGACCGTCGATCGGCGTGCGCCCGCGAATATCGGTCTGCACGCCGCCGCAGATATAATGGGCTGCCGGCACTATTGGAACGGGCTCGTCAATCAAATTCAGGCCCATAGCCAGCAAGCGGTTACGGATATTGGGGAAATGCTCCACAATAGTTTTTTCCCCCAGTGGCCTGGCGTCGAGAAACATGCAATCCACGCCCTGTTTTTTTATCTCGTGGTCGATGGCGCGCGCAACAATATCGCGCGACGCCATTTCTCCGCGTTCGTCATAATCGAAGACGAAGCGGCGTCCCAGTCGGTCAACCAGATGCGCCCCCTCGCCCCGAAGCGCCTCGCTAAGCAGCATATTGGAGCCCTGGTTGTGAAACAGGCAGGTCGGGTGAAACTGAATGAATTCGAGATTCATCACAGGGCATCCGGCGCGCCAGGCCATGGCGATGCCATCGCCGGATGCGGCATGCGGATTGGACGTGTACAAATACACCTTGCCGGCGCCGCCGGTGGCGAGAATGGTATGCCTGGCGCTGATCGCTATCACTTGCTCTGCGGGCGACAACACATATGCGCCAAGGCAGCGCTTGCGGTTGTCCGGGCCCATGCGCTTTGAGGTGATCAGGTCGATGGCGGTGAATTTTTCCAGTCGTCGGGTTTCGGCGTGCTCGCCAACCTTTGCCAGCAGCGCCCCGATAATGGCCTGTCCCGTAGCATCGCGGGCATGGGCAATGCGCCGCATGCTGTGGCCGCCTTCCCGGGTGAGATGCAGTTCCCCGTCGTGCGCATCAAGCGGCGCGCCAATATCAATCAGCTCCTGAATAATTGGCCTGCCGCATTTGACAATGCCGCGCACGACATCCTCGTGGCACAAGCCGGCGCCCGCCTTTAATGTGTCCTGAACATGAGATTCAATGGAGTCGGTTTCCGATATTACGCCGGCGATGCCCCCCTGGGCGTTCCAGGTGCTGGAATCCCGAAATGTCCCCTTATTGACCAATATCGTGCGACCATGCCGGGCCAGCCTGCTGGCAGCAAGCAGACCGGCGGCGCCGCTGCCAATAATCAGGAAGTCTGTTTCCATCCGGGAATCATATTGCGTCATATTGCCGCAGCTTATACCGGCGATGCGTTATGGCTAGTGTAGTGTTCTAAATTGTATGTATATTAAGAAAGCCGTTAACGCGCATGGATTTTCCCACCCCGTGATATGAAACATTATCACAGAGTGGAAAATTCCATGCAACCGCGTTATTTGTTTCATGTTAAATATGGGAGTGCAAGGCGCAGAGCGCAGGACTGGCTTTGGCCAATTCAAACGAATGCAACGATGGCGAAGTCCCGTCCGGGCATGCCCTGCGGGAACTCCTCTGAATCGAAAGCTTTGTCGCGGAGGGAGCGCCAGCTCCGAAATGCCGGGTTCCGGGATTTACGGGGCAGGGCGCCAGCGTGTAAGATGCGCGGCGAAAAATCACGCGGCGCGTTGCATGCAACTGTTCGGCAGGGCGCGGCTGTATTCATAACCCTGGAGCAACTACAGGGTTGGCGTAGCAGCTCAGGGATGAGCCGAGCTACATGCTGGAGTGCAAAGTGGAACAACGGGTCACAGTTATTGCTATCAGAGGGGGCGACGCGATTGTCAGCGCTCGCCGGGCCTCCGCCTGCGGCGATTGCGCCGGCAAGGCGTCGTGCAGCACGCTGGGGTCATGGAAGGAGCGCGTCATTGAAATGCGCGTAAAAAATTCAATCCATGCGCGCGTTGGCGATGAAGTGTTGCTGGAATTGCCGGATGCGGTTCTGCTGCGCGTGGCCTTCAGGCTGTATGGCCTGCCAATGCTGGCCTTTGTGCTGGGCGGCCTTACTATGCGCAGCCTGGCCCTGTCAGCAGCGCTGCCGCTACCGGAGGTGTGGGCCGCCGTGGCGGGTTTGCTGGCTGTGCTGGCAACCTATGGCTGGATATTGCGCAGCGCCGGGGTTTCCGGTGCGAGCGAGCTCGGAACCCGCATGGTGCGCATCACCCGGCACATGGAGCAAATGCCAATTTGTCATATTGATGAAAATACTGTTCAACTGCATTAATCATGTATTCATCTCCAAGTACAAAAATTCATTTTTTCATGGCTATGCCGTTTACCCTGTGCGCCCTTGGCCAAAGAAATATATGCGCAGCTTGCCTGACAGCAAACGGGCAAATGCGCTGCAGTTTCCGGACGGGCAGAGGGTGAGCTGAGCAGATGTCATGTTTTCAAGTTCAATATAATCTAGGAGCGCCAAAGTGAGACTAAGTAAATATTTGATCCCGTTTTTTGTAATTACATTGATGGCCGCCTGGCCGGCGCAAGCCATGCCCGAGAGCTTTGCGGATTTGGCCGAAGGGCAGGCTGACGCCGTGGTGAATATCAGCACGACCAAACACATCAAACAATATCAGGGCCTGCCGCCAGGGTTTCAGATGCCGCCGAATTCTCCGTTTGACGATTTTTTTGGTGATTTTTTCCGCAATATGCCGCATCAGCAACGTGAGCAGCATGCGCTCGGCACCGGCTTTGTCATCTCGGCTGACGGCTATATCGTAACCAACAATCATGTAGTGGCAGGCGCTGATGATATCCTGGTCAAAATGCGCGATGGCACGGAGAGGAAGGCCAGGCTGATTGGCACTGACGCCAAGCTGGACGTGGCGCTGCTTAAAGTGAAGGCAAAGGGCCTGAAAAAGGTGAAGCTGGGGGATTCTGAAAAGCTGCGCGTAGGCGACTGGGTGGTCGCCATTGGCAATCCTTTCGGCCTTCAACAAACCGTGACCGCAGGCATTGTCTCAGCCAAGGGGAGGGTTATTGGCTCAGGGCCTTATGATGATTTTATTCAGACCGATGCGGCGATCAATCCGGGCAATTCCGGCGGCCCGTTGTTCAATCGCAGGGGCGAGGTTGTTGGCATCAACACGGCGATTATATCCCGCAGCGGCGGCAGCAACGGCATCGGTTTTGCCATTCCGATCAATCTGGCCAAATCGGCGCTGGAAGATCTGCGTAAAAATGGCCGCGTTTCACGCGCCCGGCTCGGCGTCCATATTACCGATGTGAACAAGGAAACGATGGAGGCATTGAATCTGAAGAGTCGCGATGGCGCTCTGGTGCCGCAGGTGGAATCAGGCTCAGCGGCGGACAAGGCGGGCATCCGCGCCGGCGACGTGATCGTCTCGATCGATGGAACGCCCATTCGCAGGGCGCATGATTTGCCCATTCGCGTCGCCCGCCATACGCCGGGCGACAGGGTGAAAATAGGCATTATTCGCGATGGCAGGGAAAAAACCATTACCGTAACTGTTGAACCGATGCCGGGAGAAGAAGTGGCCCGCGGCAAATCCGGGCAGCAGGAACACGGCGAGGTTCGGCTCGGCGTCGAAGCTGAAGACCTGACCCGCAAACTGGCTTCGAGTTTCGGCGCTCGCGTTAAAAAGGGCATTGCCATTCAACAGGTTCACCCCGGCTCGCCGGCTGCCCGCGCCGGCATCGCTCGCGGCGATGTCATTTATCGGATCAATGGTGAGAAGGTCACTGGCATGCGCAGTTATCTCAAGCTTGCCAGGCACTTTAAACCTGGCGACGTGTTGCGGGTGATGCTGGATCGCCACGGCGATCAGGTGTTCGCTCTGGTCAAACTTCCCAAGGCCAGAAAAAAGGACGAAGAATGAACTTTCCCCGGATGCGCGCAACGCTGCGCCTGCATGCGCCTGCATTGCCGGTAAATGGCGGGGCGTTTGGCGTTGAAGGGTTGGCTGCATGAAATATCGCTGGCTTATTGCGCTGATTATTCTCGGCGCCGCAGGCGGCGGCCTGTGGCTCAGCCTTCCTGATGCGCCGGCTTCGGTGCGCGAGGGCGATTCGCCGGCAGCCATTTCCCTGCCGGATTTGCAGGGAAACATGCAATCGCTCCCCAAAGGCGATGTCATCCTGCTGAATTTCTGGGCCACATGGTGTCCGCCGTGTCGCAAGGAAATGCCATCCATGGTTGAGTTGTACAGAAAGCTGTCGCCGCAGGGATTGAAGGTTATTGCGATTTCCGTGGACAAAAACCGCGATGATTTGCTTAGCTTCGTAGAGGAGTACAGTCTGCCATTTCAGATATTACACGATGCCGACAGCGTCGCAGCGCGGAAATTCGGCGTGTTCCGGTTCCCGGAGTCATTTCTCATCGACCGCAAGGGAACGGTTGTCCATCATCTGGTCGGGGCGGTGGACTGGATGTCGGAGCCAATGCTTCAGGTGTTGACTCAAATGCTCGAAAAGCCGGATAGTGGCGGCGACAGGGAAGTTCGCGGGGTGAGAAGTGAGGATAGCGGGTCCGATCCAATCTGATCAACAGGCGCTCAGACAGCGCATTGATCATTTGCGCACGGAACTGAACGAGCATAACTACCGTTATTACACGCTGGATGCGCCGATTATTCCTGATGCAGAATATGACCGGCTGCTGCGTGAACTCGCAACACTGGAAACGGAACTGGGCGAGCCGGTTCCGCCTGATTCGCCGACGCAAACCGTCGGCGCCATTCCATCCCGGACATTTGCCGCCCGACAACATGGCGAACCGTTGTTGTCGTTGGCCAATGCCTTTGACACGGAAGAAGTCGAGGCGTTTGTCCGCCGTATCAGTGAAGGCCTGGCCCAGGAGAAGCCCGGTTTTATCATAGAACCCAAAATTGACGGTCTGGCTGTTAATCTGCGTTATGAAAGGGGAGTTCTGGCGGTGGCGGCCACGCGCGGCGATGGCGCCAGCGGCGAGGATGTGACCGATAATATTCGCACCATTGCAGATATTCCATGGCATTTGAAGGCAGACGCTGCCGCGCTTCCCGATGTGCTGGAAGTGCGCGGCGAGGTGTATATGCCCAAAGCCGCATTTACCGAACTGAACAGGCGTCAGGATGCCAACGGGGCATCTCCCTTTGCCAACCCGCGCAATGCCGCTGCCGGTTCGCTCAGGCAGCTGGATGCAAAAGTGACAGCTAAGCGCGGCCTGCGGTTTTTCGCCTACGGAACAGGCCTTGGCGGACACAATCTGGCGACGAGCCAGTCCGGCTTGCTGAAGCGGTTAGAGCTGCTCGGATTTGCAGTGCAGAAAACTGCTTTGGCATGTGATGCGCCGACATTGCTTAAGCATTACCGGCTGCTGCTGGAGCAACGCTCCGGCATGGGGTATGAGATTGACGGGGTGGTCTATAAACTGGATGACTTCGCCTTACAAAACCGCATGGGGACCGTGGCGCGTTCACCGCGCTGGGCGATTGCGCATAAATTTCCGGCTGAAGAGGCCATGACTTCTGTGCAGGAGATTGTCTGGCAGGTGGGCCGCACCGGCGTGATTACGCCGGTGGCTTATATGCTGCCGGTTGCCGTTGGCGGCGTCATTGTTTCCCGTGCGACGCTGCACAATATCGACGAACTCAGGCGCAAGCAGGCATATGCAGGCGCGCATGTGATCGTGCGCCGAGCTGGTGATGTGATTCCGGAAGTTGTCAAGGCTGTGGATGTGGATGAGCAGGCGGATTTTCCCAAGGCGCCCGAGCATTGCCCGGTTTGCGGTTCGGCAGTATTTCGCATTGAGGGAGAGGTTGCCATTCGCTGTAGTGGCGGGCTGTCCTGTTCGGCGCAGTTGAAAGAGCGCCTGCGCCATTTTGTTTCGCGCCCGGCGATGGATGTCGAAGGCATGGGAGATAAACTGGTTGGAAAACTGGTGGATGAAGGCATGTTGACCGATGTCGCCGATTTGTATGAATTTGATTATTCGTCATTGCGCCAGTGGCCGGGCATGGGAGATAAAAAAATCAACAATCTGAAAACGGCCTTGCAGAAAAGCAAACAGCGACCGCTGGCACGTTTCCTGCATGCGTTGGGAATTCGCCATGTTGGCGCAGCGACGGCTGCTGCGCTGGCTGGCTATTTTGGCGATCTGGATGCATTAATGCAGGCCGATGGGGAGGCGCTGATCAGCGTGCCTGATGTCGGGCCGGAAGTGGCGACAAGTATTTGCAGCTTTTTTGCCGAGGCGCACAACCGTGATGTGATTTGCAGGCTGTTGGCGGCTGGCGTGGTGCCGGCTGCGCCGGGGATGGAGGCAAGCGATCATCCGCTGGCTGGAAAAACAGTGGTGCTGACGGGCGGCTTCGATGCCATCCAGCGGCGCATGGCGCAGGAGCAGCTTCGCGCACTGGGCGCCAGACCAACAGGCTCAGTGTCAAAAAACACCGATATCGTGATTGCCGGTAAAAAGGCCGGCTCCAAACTCGGCAAGGCGCGTGAGCTGGGTATAGAAGTGGCTGACGAAGCGCAACTGCTTGCATGGCTGAGCCAGCATTAAAGGTTTGAAAATTTGATAAATAATGTTTGCATT
>CAYTFI010000019.1:0-19571 GCA_964437065.1 uncultured Zetaproteobacteria bacterium
CCTTCCCGCCCGTAAACCCGAAAGGCATGGGCGAAATAGCCGGGCTTGCCATCGACATGGATAAAATCGCTGATCGAACTGCCTCCGGCCTCAATCGCCTCGGTCAGCACCTGCTTGATCATGTCGGCCAATGCCTGCAACCGCCGGCGCGATATTCGTCCGGCTGCGCGGGCGGGATGAATGCCCGCCCGAAACAGCGATTCAGAGGCATAGATATTGCCTACGCCAACCACCGCAGCCGCATCCATAATCACGGACTTGATTGGCGCTTTTCTATTGCGGCAGACGGCAAATAAATGCTCGCCGTTAAAATCAGCGCCCAGCGGCTCAGGCCCGAGATTGACAAACCAGCGATGTCGTTCGATGCCATCGCCGGGCAATAAGCCGGCATAGCCAAAACGGCGCGGATCGCGATAACGCAGGCTCATGCCATCGCTCAAGTCAAAACGCACATGTTCGTGCCTGCCAGCCTGCAGAGATTGGGACAGGACATGAAACTGACCGCTCATGCCCAGGTGCCAGACCAGCGCCAACTCCTGCTCGAGATCGAAAATCAGGTATTTCGCTCGCCGGCGCACCGCCGCCACCCGCATGCCGGAAAGTGCGTTCAGATCGGGCAGGGGATAGCGCAATGCGGCTCGATAACACTGAACGGACTTGATTATTCGGCCCGTCAACAGCGCTTCAAGGCCGATGCGAACGGTTTCAACTTCGGGCAGTTCAGGCATTCAAACGTCGAATTAATCCCTTGCTGGAAATCACCCGGTCAATAAACAGAACGCCGTTGAGATGATCAATCTCATGCTGGATCACCCGCGCTTCAAAGCCGGTCGCCGCAAGCCGCCGACGTTCGCCCTGCACATCGTCAAAACTGACCTCAATACAGGCGGCGCGAGGAACCATGCCGACCCAGTCCGGCACCGACAGGCAGCCTTCACGCCCCAGCCCTTCACCTTCGGTCGATTCGATCACCGGATTGGCCATCAGCAACAACCCGTTATTGATGCACGGGCGCAGGCTTTTCCGGCAATCAACAATAATCAGCCGCAGGTTCTCGCCAATCTGGGGGGCGGCAATGCCAACGCCGCCGGGGCCTGCTCGCATCGTCGATTCCAGATCGGAACATATCGCTTCAAGGCGCGGGCCGAACTGTTCAACGACTTGCGACGGCAAGCGCAGGCGCTTGTCCGGATGCGTCAGTATTGCGCGAACGGGCAAAGCTTGTATCGGTGCTTACAGGACGGCGTCATCCAGGGCATGCAGATCCACATCAATGCCGACGCTGGCAGCCACTTTATCCAGGGCCGATTTCATGGCGTCGCCCTGATCACCGGCATTCACCTCCAGCGCCATCATATAGACATCGCCGGCATCCGTCGCCCGCGACCGGGTGGAAACATCAACAACCGAAACGCCCAGCAACGCCAACGCCTCTGCTACGGCATGGACAATGCCCACCTTGTCGGCCCCGTGCACCGTGATGACATGATCGGGCTCCAGCGCCGGCGCAGATGCCTCTTCATCGCTGATCGTCTGCGATTGAACAGTTAACCGCGTGCGCTGCTCAAGCTCGGCCAGCGCTGCCTTCAGCTCACCTATGCTTCTCTCTTCAGGCAGGCGCACAATCAGCATCATGGTGAAACGACCGCGCAGCGCCGTCATTGAGGAATCTTCAATATTTGCATTCAGATGCAACAGGGACTCGGCGACATCACGAACAATGCCGGGGCGATCATGGCCTGAAATGGATAACAGCACGCTGGACATGGCGACTCCTTTCAATGGGATGGCGGCAGCCTAGCCTGCCTGCCGGAAAATAGAATAGAGCGTCAGCCATTCGGCCCCGGCTGGTCAGGCCGGGATTAAACCGAGAATGACTCGCCGCAGCCGCAGCCGCCTTTCTGATTCGGGTTTTGATACACAAAGGAGGAGGAGAGCATATCCTGCTGAAAATCCAGTCGCAGGCCTTTTAATGCTGTTTCATATGACTGTGAATCGACATACAGATCAAAGGATTCATAGGACTTTGCCAGATCGCCGGCCTGTGGTTCATCCACAGTCTCCATCACATATTCCAGCCCGGAACAGCCAGCTGGACGAACGGCAAGGCGCAGCCCGCGCCTGTTCGCATCCGCCAGAACCGTTTTCACCCGCTTGATTGCCGCCTCGGTGAGTTCAATATCCATTTGCATCTCCATTTTACCACTACTTCACTGAACGATTCACCACCGTGTTATGCATATCGGGCTGATCCGTCGGATTGGACAGATTTTGATCTGTTCAGTGTTCTCTGCGTGAGTTCTAAGCGGCTATTCCCGCCATGCCTTTGAGGCGATTGCGGCTTGCCGCCAGCGCCTCTACCAGCGCCTCGGCGTCTTCCATGCTGTTGTCCGGTCCGAAGCTGACGCGCACCGAGCCGCGCGCCAGCGCTTCGCTCAGGCCCATGGCCATCAATACATGCGAGGCCTCCCGCTTGCCTGATGAACAGGCGGAACCGGATGCCACGGCGAAGCCGGCCAGATCCAGCTGCATCAACAGCGTTTCGCCGTCCATGCCGGGTATTGTGAACAGGCTGGTATTCGGTGCGCGCAATGCATGCTGTGAAATAATGCGCACGTCGGGAATGAGCGCCTTGAGGCGTTGTTCAAAGGCGTCGCGAATCGGCGCAAAGTCTGTAAAATCAATCTTGCCAAGGGCTGCTGCAAAACCGGCGATGCCCGGCGCATTCTCGGTGCCTGAGCGCCTGCCGCGTTCCTGTCCGCCTCCGGGCGTCAGCTCCAGCAACTTGACGCCGCGACGCACCAGCAAGGCCCCCACGCCCTTGGGCCCGCCAATCTTGTGGGCCGACAGACTCATGAAATCTATATCCAGCTGTTGAAAATTGACCGCTGTTTTGCCCAGCGCCTGCACCGCATCCACCAGCATCGGAACGCCCCGGCTGCGACAGTGTTCAGCCACTTCAGCCACTGGCTGGATGGCCCCGCTCTCATTGTTGACCAGCATCATGCAGACGAGCCTGGCGTCATCAGCTATTGATGCAATCATCGACCGGGCGCTCACCACGCCGTCTGCATCCGGGCGCACGCGAATTACTTCCCAGCCCTGCTCCTTTGCTGATTGAGTGGAAAACTTTGTCAGAGGCTGCAACACCGCCGGATGTTCAATCGCGGTGGTGACAATGCGCCCCGGCGGGCTGAGCGACAAGCTGCTGTGTATGGCGATATTATTCGCTTCCGTGCCGCCGGAGGTAA
This sequence comes from uncultured Zetaproteobacteria bacterium, assembly GCA_964437065.1. Taxonomy (GTDB): domain Bacteria; phylum Pseudomonadota; class Zetaproteobacteria; order Mariprofundales; family Mariprofundaceae; genus Mariprofundus. The sequence goes on from CAYTFI010000019.1 coordinate 3,252, forward strand.
ACACCACCGAGCCTGACTCGGCGCCGACGAATCCGGCCAGCTGATCGCGCGCGTCGTCAACGACCCGGCGCGCGGCGCGCCCGGCCCAGTGCAGGCTGGATGGATTGCCCGGCGCCTGCCTCGCTGTCTGCGCAACGGCCCTGGATGCGGCATGCACAAGCGGGCAGGTGGCGTTATAGTCAAGATACCGCTGCAATCTTCACCTGCTTTTTTCCCGGCGCCATCGGCCTCAGGTAGTCTTCAACAGCGCCCAGTTCTATGTGGTTGAGCACGACATCATCCTGACACACCTGTTCCAGGCTCACGGCGTCGAGAAAACGATAAATGTGCTGGCCCAGCGAGTCCCATAGCTGGTGCGTGTCGCAGCGGCTGCCGCCGTGACAGCCGCGCACGGCATTTTCACATTTGGTGGTCTGCACGGGCTCATTGACGCTGCGAATAATATTGGCAATGGAGATATCAGCGGCAGGGCGCGCCAGCAGGTATCCGCCTCCGGGCCCGCGCACGGCGCGCACCAGTTCGCCTTCGCGAAGGCGGCGGAAGAGCTGCTCAAGATAGGACAGGGAAATAAATTGCCTGTCGGAAATTTTCGCCAGCGTCACCGGGCCATGGTGCTGTTGTTTGGTCAAATCCACCATCGCTGAAACGGCATAACGCCCTTTACTTGTTAATCGCATGTCTGACCTCCGCCCGGGATGATACCCTTACAAAAAGGTCAAGTATTATATACCCGAGTTATTTGGTCAAGTATTTTGTGCGCCGTATGCTGATTTCCCTTTCTCAATTCCCCGTTCACTATTCAAATCCCTCCGCCGAGGAAGCGCTCCAGTTTTTCCTGTTCGTTGAGCATGTCTTTTTCCAGATCATCACTGGCTTTGCCGGTTTTGCCTTTGGCATCGGGGTGAAAGGTGTCGACGCGGGCATTCACATCATCGATCATTTTCAGCACATGGCCAAGCGCCTCGGCGACCGGGTTGGCCAGCAGATGGTGATCAAGATTGATTTTGCCGTCTTCAATCAGAGATTCGGTTGTCGCCACGACGGTGCCCGGAATGCCCACCACCGTTGAATGCTCCGGCACATCGTGAAATACGACGGAATTGGCGCCGATGCGTGACTGCTCGCCAATTGTAATCGCCCCCAGCACCTTGGCGCCCGCGCCGACTATGACGCCATCTTTCAGCGTCGGATGCCGCTTGATTTTTTCCCATGTCGTGCCGCCCAGGGTTACGCCATGATAGAGGGTGACATCGTCGCCAATATTGCTCGTTTCACCGATGACAACGCCCATGCCATGATCAATAAAGAATCGTCTGCCAATGGTTGCGCCGGGATGAATCTCAATGCCGGTGAGCCAGCGCGAAACATGCGAAATAAAGCGGCCAAGCCAGAGCAGTTCCGCATTCCAGCAGGCATGAGCCAGACGATGCATCCAGATTGCATGCAGTCCGGGATAGCAGGTCAGCGCCTCCCAGGCCGAGCGTGTGGCCGGGTCGCGGTCGAATGCGGTGCGAATGTCTTCCTGAATTGTCTTTAGCATGGCCGAATTCTATCACAAATATGCGCCAGCGCCTTCTCCGGTGCGGCAATGCTCCACAGTTTGCCTTGTGACATGTGTCGGGAGATCCAGTCCTGAAGCGTCTTCAACTCGACAGCGTGAATTTCCTCCAGCCAGAGAAGCGGGGACTTGATCACCTGCTCATCCAGCCGGGAGCCCAGATACAGCATCTGCCCTTCAACCGATTCCAGCCCCATGCGGAACTGCACCTCAAGCTGGCGCTTCGCCCGTGCCAGTTCCTCGTCTCTGACGCTGGCGCTATAGCCGTCGAGCACATCTTCCAGCACCGGGATGCATTCGGCGCCGCGCGCCGGCTCCATGCCGCAGCTGATGCTCCATGCGCCGATATCGCTGAACATGCTCAGATGCGAGCCTATGCTGTAGGCCAGTCCGCGCTTTTCCCTGATTTCACGAAACAGGCGCGAACTCATGCTGCCGCCCAATATCTGGTTGGCCAGCCATGCCACGGGGCGCTCGGAAGACGTTGAATGAATGCCGGGAAAAGAAACCAGCAGCTGCGCCTGCTCCCCGGCGCGCGGCAATGCCTGAACGCCGCTGCCGAATTCGGCAGGCCTTGTGCGCCGGCCGCCATGCTCGGCAGCCGACCAGCGCTGCCGGGCAATCGCATCGACAAGCTGTTTATGTTCGAGACGACCGGCGGCGACAACAGCCAGCCCCGGCGGGCAATACCAGCGCTGCAAATAGCTGCGCAGATCCCGGCTTGAAAATGTCGACAGCGATTCATGCGCGCCCAGAACAGGCTGACCAAGCACATGCCGGGGAAACAGGGAAGCCAGATGCCGATCCGCAATCCACTCTTCGGGCGAATCTTCAACCATGGCCATTTCGGCAAAGATCACATCCCTCTCCCGCTGCCACTCCGCCTCCGGCAAGGTCGGTTCCCGAACCATGGAGGTCAGCACATCCAGCGCCTCCTGCCAGTGTTCGTGCAGCACATGCAGATGGAAACAGGTGCGTTCGCGCGAGGTGAATGCATTGGCGTTGCCGCCCAGTTCATCAAGTTTTTCGGCCAGCTGATGCACGTCCATCTGCTTTGCACCCTTGAACAGCATATGTTCCAGCGCATGCGTAATGCCGGCCTGTGATTCAGACTCATCGCGGCTGCCGACATTGATAAATATGCCCAGCGCCACGCTCTGCGCCGCAGGCATTGCATGCGAAAGCACCAGCGGCCCGCCGGAAATCTGTGTTTCATTATAAAACAAATTCATTATTGATGACTTCGTAAAAAGGCCATGGATGGACTTATCACAGCTTTATCACTATTGAAAACTGTCGTTTTCAGGAGCAATGATTGCATTCGCTCTTTCCCATGCCCTGCTATCATTGTTTTGCCTTTGCAGCAGCGTTGTTAAAGCAAAAGAGGCGGGCAAACCCGCCTCCCTCAACAGACAACGCAATGTCCATCATTCTTCGAGCAATGCCTTCATTGACAGACGGATGCGGCCATTGCGATCGACATCGAGCACTTTTACGCGCACCTCCTGACCTTCGGACAGTTCATCGGTCACCTTCTCAACCCGGTGGTTGGCAATCTGGGAGATGTGAACCAGCCCGTCAGTGCCGCCGATAACGCGGACAAAGGCGCCGAAGTCCATCAGCTTGACCACCTTGCCGTTATAGATTGCGCCCACTTCCACTTCGGCCACGATATCCTCAATCATTTTCTTTGCCGCCTCGCCGGCATCGGCGGTGACTGCGAATATCTTGATCGTGCCGTCATCCTCGATATCGATCTTGGCGCCGGTTTCCTCGACAATGCCGCGAATCACCTTGCCGCCTGCGCCGATCACTTCGCGAATCTTGTCCGTCTTGATCTTCATGGTGAACATGCGCGGGGCATGATCGGCAATGCTGCCGCGCGGCGCCTCGATGCATTTGGCCATCTCATCAAGAATATGCATGCGTCCGGCATGCGCCTGCCCCAGCGCCTCTTTCATGATCTCGCGGGTCAGGCCGCCAATTTTGATATCCAGTTGCAGGGTAGTGACGCCGTCGCGGGTGCCGGCCACCTTGAAATCCATATCGCCCAGATGATCCTCATCGCCGAGAATATCGGTTAGCACGGCGTATCCGTCTTTTTCCAGAATCAGGCCCATAGCTATTCCGGCTACGGCTGCCTTGGTCGGCACGCCGGCATCCATCAACGCCAGCGAAGTGCCGCAGACGGAAGCCATGGAGGACGAACCGTTGGATTCGGTGATTTCAGAAACCGAGCGGATGGCGTAACCAAAATCATCAAGCGATGGAATAACCGCTTCCACGCCGCGACGGGCCAGCCGACCGTGGCCGATTTCACGCCGCCCCGGAGGGCCCATGCGACGCGCTTCGCCAACGGAATAGGGCGGGAAATTGTAGTGCAGCATAAAGCGCTGTTTGGTCACGCCTTCCAGCGATTCGGTCATCTGCATATCGGATTCGGTGCCCAGCGTAATGCTCACCAGCGCCTGTGTTTCGCCACGGGTGAACAGGGCGGAGCCGTGCGTGCGGGGAAGCACCCCGACCTGGCAATCAATAGCGCGAACCTGATCGGCGGCGCGACCATCAATGCGCGGATTGCCGGCAATGATGGAGCGGCGAACCACATGCTTCTCCAGATTTTTGACGGCCGAGGCCACATCATTGGATGAGAACGCCCCCGGCTTTTCTTCCGTGCCGGCCAGCTTCTCCTGCGCCATGGCGCGAACAGATTCAATCATGGCGGAACGGTCCGACTTGTCTACAGTGGCATAAGCCTTGCGGACATCATCTTCAAAGGCGGCGTTTACAGCATCCTGCACCTCATCATTGCCGGCCAGTTCGACTTCCAGCTTCTCTTTGCCGGCGGCTTCCACCAGCGCATCAATGGCATCAAGCACCGGCTGATAGCCTTCCTGGCCGAATATAATCGCATCAATCATCTGCGCCTCGGACAACTCTTTGGCTTCGGACTCAATCATCAGCACTGCATCACGCGTGCCGGCTACGATCAGATCCAGATCGGATTCTTGCAGCTGGGCGTAGGTTGGATTGAGGACAAACTCGCCATCAATCAGACCCACGCGGGAAGCGGCAATCGGGCCGGCAAACGGCACATCGGAAATCGCCAGCGCCGCTGATACGCCATTCATGGCGATGATATCGGGATTGGTGTCTTCATCGGCCGAGATGACTGTGGCGATCACCTGCGTCTCATGAAAATAGCCTTTCGGGAACAATGGGCGAATGGGGCGATCAATCAGGCGGGAAGTGAGCGTCTCCTTTTCGGACGGACGGCCTTCACGCTTGAAGAAACCGCCAAGAAAGCGGCCTGCCGCATAAGTTTTTTCCTGGTAGTGAACCGTCAGCGGCATGAAATCCACACCGCTGAGCGGCTGCCTGGCAGTGGTCGCCGCCACATGCACGACTACGTCGCCAACCTGGGCCAGAACTGAACCGCCGGCCTGCCGCGCTATGCGGCCTGTTTCAAACGAGATGGTTTGGCCGCCAACCTCGGCCCGGGTTTTTTTAATATCAAACATAGTAAATTCCTTTTTTTCGCACATGTCCCTGGCGTGGTTTCAAAGCGGCAAAAAAGAAAAAAGGCAGCCATGGAGGGCTGCCTGAAGCTGTTTAGCGACGCAACCCCAGCGTTTCAATCAGGCTGCGATAGCGACCGAAATTTTTGTTTTTCAGGTAGTTCAACAGATTGCGACGTTGCCCCACCATTTTCAGCAGGCCACGGCGTGAGTGGTGATCCTTGTGATGTTCCTTGAAGTGACCGGAGAGCTGGTTAATGCGCTCCGTAAGCAGGGCAACCTGAACTTCCGGTGAACCTGTATCGCCTTCAGAGAGACGAAATTTTTCAATAATTGTATTTTTTTCTTCCAGCGCCAAAGACATGAACGTCATTCCTCTTATTTCTCTTTCCTTATTATAGGGGCGGCGAACCATAGCGACAGCCAAACCGGCATGCAAATATTTCTTGCCGGCAGTGTCATATCAAAACTTGTGGCGCTATACTGGGCCGTATGTCACCGTAACGCAGCATGTTGGAAGAAGCGCCGCGATGATTGCACATGGCCTTAACATGAAACAAACAACGCGCCTGCATGATTTTTTCCGCTCTGTGATTGATTGGACTATCGCGCCTTGTGAAGCAACACCCATTGCTTCACAAGACTTGCTTATCACGGGGTGGAAAAAATCCATGCGCGTTAGTTGGCAACGGACAGGCGCGTTGTTTGTTTCAAGTGAACAGGGCATGAAAAATATTTACCAGGGGTCAAGGGAAGCATGGGATTAGAACACCTGCCGGAATTATTAAGACAGTGTCAAAAGAGAAATGAACGCTTGCAGAAGGCGCTTGAAGTCAACCATCTGATTAGCGGCGAGCTGCAGCTTGGCCCCCTGCTACATCAGGTCATGCATATTACGCAGTCTATTATGGATGCCGAGGCCTGCTCTGTCTTTCTGGTTGACGAGGAAACCAGCGAGCTGGTTTTCCATGCCGCTTCAGGGAAAAATGAGGCCAAAATGAAAGAGATCTGCCGCCTGCGCATTGGTTGCGGCATTGCAGGCTGGTGCGCGGCGCATATTCAGACAGTTCGCCTGACTGATGTTTACGCCGATCCCCGGTTCAACAGCGACTATGACAAACAGACCGGCTTTACAACGCGCAACATGATTTGTTCGCCGTTGATTGCTTATGGAAGGCTTATCGGCGTCACCCAGGTGATTAACCACGCGCATGGCGATTTTACCGAGGCGGATGAACAACTGCTGGAATCTCTGGCCCTGATGATCGCCATCGCCATCGACAATGCGCATACGCACCAGCGCCTGCTCAAGCAGCAAATGCTTCAGCGCGACATGGAACTGGCCAAGTCCATCCAGCGATCTTTTCTCCCGGCACGCCCGCCTCAAACGACCGGTTTCGAGGCGGCGTTCCAGATGAATTCCGCCTTTGATATCGGCGGCGACTTGTATGACGCCCTGCTGCTGCCCGACAAGCGCGTGGCCTATCTGCTGGGCGACATTTCGGGCAAGGGCGTGGCCGCGGCGCTGGTGATGTCCAGCATCCTTAAAGATATTCGCTCCGAGCTTGCGCTTGGCGGCGATGCCGGGGACATCCTGAGCCGCTTCAATGCATCCTTCTCCACAACTGTCAGCAAGGGCATGTTTGTGACCATGATGCTGATGATACTCGACCCGGCCACCGGCCGCCTTGAAACCGCCAATGCCGGCCACCTGCCCCCGGCGCACCTGCTGGATGACCGGATATGGCTGGGAAAGGAGGCTTCAGGGCCGCCCGCAGGCATTTTGCCGGACATTCGTTATGTCTGCGAACATGATGTGCTAAGGCCCGGTGAAATGATATTATTATACACAGATGGCGTAACCGAGGCAGCCAACGAGGATCGCGACATGGTCGGCAGCGATACCCTTCTGAGCTGGTTGCAGGATGCGCCGCGATCTCCCGAAGAGTGCATTTCGCTACTGCTCAGGCGCGTGCAGATATTCGCCGGCGAAGCCCAGCAGACAGACGATATCACCATGCTCGCGCTGAAAAACTGTCTAACCTAGGGAACCTCTGAGAAACCCGGTTATTGTGTTATCATATTCCCCGATCAGCGGATGGAGGTAATGTATGAACCAGTTGAGTTTTGCTGAAGCAGATGAGTACAAGCGTCGTAAGACACGCCGTGAACTTTTTCTTGAGGAGATGGATGCCCTGATTCCGTGGAAGAAACTGGAATCAAAGATCAGGCGTTATTATGCCAAAGACAAGACTGGCAGGCCTCCCTATGCCTTGTCGGTAATGCTGATGGTTCACTGCCTCCAGTTTTTATAACCTGTCCGATCCCTTGATGGAAGATTCGTTGTATGAGATTGAGTCCATGCGCGTTAGGCGGAATGGCCCGCACAGGCGCGGGCCAGGACATCCATATGGTCGAGGCCGAAAAACATTTCCGGGCGGACTGTGTTCCGGTGTAAAAAAAATGTCGGCACGCCAAAAGCGCCGGCGTCCAGCGCTTGTTGCGTCAGTTCGTCAAGGCAGTCGTTTTGCCCGGCCAGCCATGCTTCCGGCAGTCTTTGCAGGGTAATGATCTGTTCCAGCCAGTCCGGCTGCCCCGGGTCAACCGCTCCCGACCAGATGCTGTTAAAGACGGCTTGCGAAAATTGAATGCGATCATCTCCCTGTAGCGCCAGGGCGGCGCGCATGGCCGGGCGAGAGTCAAAGCTGCCCGGCCTGATCATTTTGAAGGGGACATCAAGATATTTCGCCCAGCGCCTGAGATCACGCAGGCTGTAAATGGCCTTGTTTTTGATGGTGGCCGGCGGCGTGTTGCCCGACCATTTAATCAGCCTGGGCAAATTGACCGGAACCCACTCGATATCAAGCTGAAACTTGCGCCTGAACTCCGGCAAACGGGTGGCTGCCAGATAGCTGTAGGGACTGATGAAGTCGAAATAGAATGTGAGATCGGGTCTGATCATTGCGGCAATAATATCCCGTTGGCCCTGTTGAGCAATGGCTGTGTCGCCGGCTGTCCTGGCGGGAATCCAGCGGGATCATGAATAACCACAATCTGCACCATGTTGATCCGGATTCTAATCAGGACTAGAATTGTCGCCTTTAGAGGTGCATATGCTCAGATTAACCAAATTGACGGATTACGGAATCCTGCTGATGACCCGCATGGCTACATCGGAGCATGGGCTGTTTGCCGCAACGGAGCTATCGGAAACAACGCGAATTCCCTCTCCCACAGTGAGTAAAATTCTGCAAACGCTATTGCATGAGGGCATGCTGGTGTCCACTCGCGGCGCCAGGGGCGGCTATCGGCTGGCGCGTCCGGCGGCTGAGATCAGCGTGCGTGATATTATCACCGTATTTGAAGGCTCGATCGCCCTGACAGAGTGCAATCTGGATAGCGGCAGTTGCGATCAGTCCGAGGTCTGCTCCACCAGCAACAACTGGAAGCGCATCAACGGGGCCGTGCTTCAGGCGCTGGGGGCGATTTCATTACAGGACATGACCGAGCAGGATTTTGTGCCGGTATTTCGTTTGCAGCGCGGCATGGCGCTGGCAGAGGTTCGCTGATGAGCGCATCTGATACAACGAAGCCGGAGGAATTCGCCGCACAGGAATACGAGGCGGGTTTCGTCACCGACATTGAAATGGAAACGCTGCCGCCCGGACTGGATGAAGATGTGATTCGCCATATCTCAGCGGTCAAAAGAGAGCCGGAATGGATGCTGAACTGGCGGCTGGAGGCCTTTCGGCACTGGCAAACGATGCGGGAGCCAGACTGGGCGCAGGTTGATTTCAAGCCGATTGATTACCAGTCGATTTCCTACTATAGCGCGCCAAAATCGGCCGAAGATGGCCCGAAAAGCCTGGATGAAGTGGATCCCAAGCTGCTGGAGACCTATGAAAAGCTGGGCATTCCCCTGCGTGAACAGGAGATGCTGGCCGGCGTGGCTGTCGATGCCGTGTTTGATTCGGTTTCCGTGGCGACAACCTTCAAGGAAACGCTGAAAAAGGCCGGCGTGATTTTCTGCCCCATTTCCGAGGCCATCCGCGATTATCCGGAACTGGTGCAGACATATCTGGGTTCAGTGGTGCCGCAGGGCGATAATTTTTTTGCCGCCCTGAACTCGGCGGTATTTACCGACGGCTCGTTCGTGTTTATCCCCAAAGGCGTGCGCAGCCCGATGGAGTTGTCCACCTATTTCCGCATCAACGCGATGAATACCGGCCAGTTTGAACGCACGCTGATTATTGCTGAAGAGGGCGCTTACGTTTCCTATCTTGAAGGCTGCACGGCGCCGCAGCGCGATGAGAATCAGCTGCATGCCGCCGTGGTGGAGCTGGTGGCGCTTGAAGATGCGCAGATCAAATATTCAACTGTGCAGAACTGGTATCCGGGCGATGAAAACGGCGTCGGCGGCATTTATAATTTTGTCACCAAGCGCGCCGATTGCCGGGGCGCGAGATCGAAGGTGTCATGGACGCAGGTGGAGACAGGCAGCGCCATCACCTGGAAATATCCAAGCTGCATCTTGCGCGGCGATGGTTCGGTGGGCGAATTTTATTCGGTCGCCCTGACCAAAATGCGGCAGCAGGCGGATACCGGCACCAAGATGATTCACCTCGGCAAAAACACCAGCAGCACCATTGTTTCCAAGGGCATAGCGGCGGGCAGGGGCAACCAGTCGTATCGCGGGCTGGTTCGCATCGGCAAAAACGCCGATGGCGCGCGAAACTACACCCGGTGCGATTCGCTGCTCATCGGCGACAAGTGTGGCGCGCACACATTCCCTTATGTGGAAGTAAGCAATCCGAGCGCCACCATGGAGCATGAAGCAACCACGTCGAAAATAGGCGAAGATCAGCTGTTTTATTGCCTGCAGCGCGGCATTTCAGAAGAAGATGCGGTTAATCTGATCGTCAACGGCTTCTGCAAGGATGTGTTTAACCAACTGCCGATGGAGTTTGCGGTTGAGGCGAATCGGCTGATGGAAGTTTCCCTTGAAGGGGCGGTCGGGTAAAAGAATTCACCGCAGGGGACGCTGAGGAAGGTAAAATCAGTCCCATCCGTCCCATCAGTCAGATTTTGCGGTAAAAGGATTATATGATGTTGAACATTGAAAACTTACATGTCTCGGTTGGCGGCAAGGAGATCCTCAAGGGGATTAATCTGGCGATTGGCGATGGTGAAGTGCATGCCATTATGGGGCCGAACGGTTCGGGCAAGAGCACGTTGTCGAACGTGATCGCCGGGCGGGACGGATATGAAATCAGCGACGGAACGGTGACGTATAATGGCAAAAACCTGCTGGCCATGAGTCCGGAAGAGCGCGCCTGGGAAGGCGTGTTTCTGGCATTTCAATATCCGGTGGAGATTGCCGGCGTCAATAATGTCTATCTGCTTAAGGCCGGAGTGAATGCCAAGCGCAAGCACCTGGGATTGCCGGAGCTTGACGCCATGGATTTCATGCACATCGTCAAGGAAAAGGCGGCGCTGGTGGAGATGGATCAGTCATTTCTCTCTCGCGGGGTCAATGAGGGCTTCTCCGGCGGCGAGAAGAAACGCAATGAAATATTTCAGATGGCGGTGCTGGAACCGGCGCTGGCCATTCTTGATGAAACAGACTCCGGCCTGGATATCGACGCCCTGCGCATTGTCGCCGGCGGCGTCAACAAGCTGCGCCGCCCGGATCGCTCGATTGTCATGGTGACCCATTATCAGCGCCTGCTCGATTATATCGAGCCTGATTTCGTGCATGTTCTGGCCGACGGGAAAATTCTCAAAAGCGGTGACAAATCTCTGGCTCTGGAACTCGAAGAGCGCGGTTACGACTGGGTCAGGGAGGAGGCTGCGGCATGACGCAGGCGGTTGAAGCGGCGCGCCGGCAGGCCAGGGAGGCATTTGCCGCGATGGGTCTGCCCGACAGGCGCAATGAAGACTGGAAATATTCCGATCTGTCGCGCATGCAGGCGGCGCTGGGCGATGCGTGGCAAAAGAGCGCCGGGATGGCCGAAGCGGACGCCGGGGCCGTTGAGCGGGCCGCCATTGCTGCGCTGGATGCCTACCGCATTGTGTTTGTGAATGGCCATTATCAGCCTGAAGAATCTGATATGCCCGCAGGCGTGAGCCTGTCGCCGCTTAAGTCCCTGATTGAACAGCAGCCCGAAGTCGCTGCCGAGCTGTTGACGCCTCATCCGGACGCGCCCCTGTATAACGGCCTGAACGCGCTGAATTCGGCCATGGCCGCAGATGGCCTGGGCCTGTGCATTGCAGACCATGTGCAACTGGACAAGCCGGTGTATGTGTTGCATCTCGGCAAGGCCGATGGGAGCGGTAAAGCTGTCGCCATGCGCCACGGGCTGATGCTGGGCGAGCAGGCCAAGGCCACCCTGATCGAACATTTTGTCGGTCTCGATGCGGCGCCGGGGTTGACCAGCGTGGTGAATTATATGCATTTAAAGCAGGGCGCATCGCTCAGGCATTACCGCATTCAGCAGGAGAGCCTGAAGCAGTTTCATATCGGTCGCGTGGATATTCGCCAGGCGCGGGACAGCCGTTATGTGCTTCATTCGGTCGAGCTGGGATGCGCGCTGTCGCGGGCGGATATCGTTGTCAGGCTTGAAGGGCCCGGCGCAACATGCGAACTGGCCGGCCTGTTGATGTCCGATGGTCGACAGCATATCGATCATCATACGCGCATCGACCATGTCGCGCCCCGGTGCGTCAGCCGGGAGCATTATCGCAGCGTGCTCGATGGTCGTTCACGCACCGTGTTTAATGGCAAGATTGTCGTACATAAAGGCGCTGTAAAAACCGATTCGGCGCAATCCAATGCCAGTCTTCTGCTCTCCGGCAAGGCCGAGGTCGACACCAAGCCGGAGCTTGAAATATATAACGACGACGTGAAATGCGCCCATGGCGCAACGGTCGGTCAACTGGATGAAAACCAGCTGTTTTATCTGAAATCGCGCGGCCTGTCCGGACAGGAAGCCAGGCAGGCGCTTACCTTCGCCTTCGCCGATGAGGTGTTAACGGGCATGGACTGCATGCCGGTGCGCCGCTTTGTCGAGCATGCCGCCTTTGCCAGGCTGCCCGGCATATCTGCTCTTGATGGCCTGTTGGGATGATAGATATTTACCACAAAGACACAAAGGGTTTGATGATGTTTGACGTCGAGAAAATTCGGGGCGATTTCCCGATTTTGAGCCAGCGGATCTATGGCCGGCCGCTGGCCTATCTGGATAACGCCGCCACCACGCAAAAGCCGCAGTCAGTGATTGACGCTGTCAGTCATTATTACGCATGCGACAACGCCAATGTGCATCGCGGCGTGCATGCCCTGAGCGAACGCGCCACTGCCGCTTATGAAGGCGCGCGCAAGCGCATTGCCGGCTTTTTCAATGCCCGCTCCGAGCGCGAGGTGATTTTCACCCGCGGCGCCACCGAGGCGATTAATCTGGTCGCAGCATCATGGGGCGGCGCCAATATCGGCGCCGGCGATGAGGTGCTGATCACGCATATGGAGCACCATTCCAATATCGTGCCATGGCAGATGCTCTGCGAGCGTGTCGGCGCGAGCCTGAAAGTCGCGCCGATCAACAATGCCGGCGAGCTGATCATGGATGAGTTTACGGCGCTGTTGTCCGAGCGCACGAAGCTGGTCGGGGCGGTTCACATGTCCAATGCGCTGGGCACGGTCAACCCGATTGCATCCATCATTGCCAGGGCGCATGACGCAGGCGCCAAAGTGCTGATTGACGGCGCGCAGGCGGCGGCCCATCTGGCAGTGGATATGCAAGCGCTGGATGCCGACTTTTATGTCACCAGCGCGCACAAGATGTATGGCCCGACCGGCATCGGCGCGTTGATTGGCAAAGAAGAGATTCTCGATGCCATGCCGCCGTATCAGGGCGGTGGCGACATGATTCGCATGGTCACCTTTGAAAAAACCGAATACAACGACCTGCCCTATAAATTCGAGGCGGGCACGCCGCATATTTCCGGCGTCATCGGTTTTGGCAAAGCCATTGAATATATCCAGGGCGTCGGTTTTGCAGCTATCGGCGCACGTGAACAGGAGCTGCTGGCCTATGCCACGGCCAGGGCCGGGAACTTTGAAGGCCTGCGCCGGATTGGCACGGCTGCCGAGAAGGCGTGCGTGCTCTCGTTTGTCATCGACGGGGTGCATCCCCACGATCTCGGCACAATTCTCGATCGCGAGGGCGTTGCCATTCGCGCCGGCCACCACTGCGCCATGCCGGTGATGCAGTTCTTCGGGGTGCCGGCCACGGCCCGCGCCTCCTTCTCGATGTACAACACCGAGGCCGAGATCGATGCGCTCTTCGCCGCCCTGAAAAAGGCGCAGGATATTTTTGCATGACCGTTTTTTTACCGCAGAGGCAAACCAGATCAGTCCGATCCGACCGATCCGACCGATATCGCGGCGGGCCGTGGCGAATAGAGGTTGTCCGTGTTTGATTTGAGGGATTTGTATATGCAGGTGATTGTTGACCACAACAAGTCGCCGCGCAATTTCGGCGTATTAAACCCGGCCAGTCATGATGCGGAAGGGTTCAATCCCCTGTGCGGCGATCAGCTGCATATTTATCTGAACATCAATAACGACGACGTTATCGAGGATGTGAAGTTTGAAGGTCAGGGCTGCGCCATCTCCACCGCCTCCGCATCGCTGATGACCGAGGCATTGAAGGGCAAGAGCAGGGATGAATTTCAGCAGGTGTTTAATGATTTCCAGCATATGGCGACCTCGGATTTGAGCGAATCGCCCGATGAAGAGGCATTGGGCAAACTGAGCGTACTGGCCGGGGTGCGCGAGTTTCCCAGTCGCATCAAATGCGCCACGCTGTGCTGGCATACCATGAAAGCAGCCATTGAGGGCGTAGATGAAGCTGCAAAAACGGAATAAGGGAGTCGCTCGTGGGCTTTGAGGATATCATTACAGTGAGTCGGGATGTCGATGCGGTGCTGATTCCGCTCGGCACGCCGGTCACCATTCCCGCCGGATCGGAGGTGCGCGTGACTCAGAAGCTGGGCGATTCCTTTACGGTGAGCGTGAATATGAATCTGGCCCGCATCGAAGGCAAAGACGCCGATGCATTCGGGCTAGGCGAGGATTTTGACGACCTGGCCGAATCAGGCAAACATGCAAAGGCCGACGGGCCGGTCAATGTGAATGATGTCTGGGAAATACTGAAAAATTGCTATGATCCCGAAATTCCGGTCAATATCGTTGACCTGGGGTTGATTTATGAGGTGCTTGTCGCCGACAGCGGCGAGGTCGGCGGCAAGGTGACAGTGGTTATGACCCTGACCGCGCCCGGTTGCGGCATGGGGCCATTCATTGTTGATGATGTTCGCGCCAAGGCTATGAGTGTAAAGAATGTCACCGACGTGCATGTCCAGCTGGTATTTGATCCGCCGTGGGATCGCAGTCGAATGAGCGATGATGCGCGTCTGCAACTGGGAATGTTTTAGCATGCCGGCGCCCCGAAGCTCGCAGATGATATGATTGAAGTGACAAGAAATGCCGCGCCAGCCGGACAGCCCCGCTGGTCGCCGCTGGCCCTGGGCTTCAGACCATTTTTTCTTGCCGCCGGATGGATTGCAGTGTTGTTGATGCTGCTGTTTCTCGGCGGCTACGAGGCGCAGGACTGGCGAGGCTATTATGATGATCTGCGACTCTGGCATGCGCATGAGATGCTGTTCGGATTTTCCGTGGCGGTCATTGCCGGCTTTTTGCTGACTGCGGCGCGCAACTGGACAGGACTGCCCACTCCGGCAGGCAGGATGCTGGGGCTGCTGCTCGGGCTGTGGCTGGCGCCGCGCCTGCTGACGCTCGCGCCGCCGATTCCAGCGCCGCTTTTTGCTGCGATCGACATGTTTTTTCTGCCTGCGCTGGCCTTTGCCCTGGCCAGGGTGTTGCACAGGGCCGGCCAGAGCCGCAATTATATCCTGCCTGCAATACTGCTGATGATGAGCATGGCAAATTTGGCAATCCATATGGAAATTCTCGGCTTCGTTGAAGATGTTGCGCGCCCTGCTCTGCAACTGATGTTGAATCTGGTCGTGGCGCTGATCGTTTTGATGGCCGGACGCGTGGTGCCGTTCTTTATCGGCAGCGCCATCGGCAGCAGACCTGAAACATCGCCGCTGATTGAGCGCCTTGCGCTGGCTTCAGTATTCGTGTTTGCCAGCGCCGAGCTGCTGGCGCCCGACACATGGCCAAGCGCAATCGTCGCTCTGCTCGTCGGGATATTGCACGGCCTGCGTTTAAAAAGCTGGTATCAGCCGGGCTTGTGGCGGCAGCCGATGTTATGGGTTCTCTATCTTGGCTATGGCTGGCTGGTTATCGGCTTTTTTCTGCATGCGTTTGCCGACCTGCTCATTATTGCGCGGGTTCAGGCCATGCATGCATTTACGGTGGGCGCGATCGGCACGATCGCGATTGGCATGATGGCGCGAGTGTCTCTCGGCCATTCCGGGCGACGCGTTCAGGCGCTGCCGTGGATGACGACTGCATTTATTATGGTGTTGGCGGCAGCATTCGTCCGGGTTGTCATGCCGCTGTTATGGCCGGATCAATTGGATGTGTTTATCCATGCGGCCGGCGCGTGCTGGATAGCGGCCTTCACTGTTTTCGGCATGCGATACTCTCTCATCCTGCTGCGCGCGCGGGCGGATGGCCGGCCAGGCTGAAATCAGAGACAGGAGGAACAGGATGGCTGAATGGATTGACGTAGCGTCGATAAGTGAATTGCCGGCAGGAGGGCGCAAGGTCGTTGACAGTGAAATTGGCCCGATTGCCGTTTTTAATCTGGACGGCGAAATCTTTGCCATCGAGGATGTCTGCACGCACGACGGCGGCGAACTGGCCAGCGGCGATTGTAAAGGGAACCAGATTATCTGTCCGCGCCACGGCTCACGCTTCTGCATTAAAACAGGCAAAGTGCTGACGCCTCCGGCGCTTGAAGATATTGAAACATTTCCGACGCGCATCGAAGATGAAACCATTCAGGTGGATATCGACTGCTGAGCAACCATGCAGAAGATGTCTGCCCGGCTCACCCCGCCCTTTGCCTGCGTGCGTCGCACAGGCTGGCGATGACGGCGTCATGGCGCTCCAAACAGGCGCAAACTCCGGGCTGTTGCCAATATAAACTGAGCGATACTTGAACCTATATTCCTCAGTTGGAAGCACCCACATGGCGCAAGCTCTTGATTCGC
>CAYTFI010000020.1:0-19032 GCA_964437065.1 uncultured Zetaproteobacteria bacterium
AGAACCACAGGCTGATGGTTTCCGGACGCGGGTTCGACTCCCGCCGCCTCCACCAAACACAAAGGGCCTCCTGATCGGGGGCCCTTTTGTTTGGGGAATGATCAACTGGCATGGATGATCGGCTGTTCGTCTTTAAGGCAGTTCTGGACAGGTCTTTTGAAACCTGCATATGAAAACAGGTTCATGTATCTCGTTTGATAAATTGGATAATATGATGCGGGTTTTTTTGTCAGGCTGTTTGTCCAGCGCCGGGGTTGTGTTGAGCAACTGTCCCTGTTCATCCCGAGTCGCCATGCCCTGCTTTGCTTCCTGATACAGGGTTTGGGCAATGGCGGCAGAGCCGAGTTTTTCAGCCAATACGGTGACGGGGAACAGTTCCTGCCCTCGCTGGATACGCAACCCGCCACAAATTTCAGCGGACTTGGATGGTTTGATGCGTTCGCCACCCGGTTGAACATGGCCGCCGTTGGCCATCTCGAGTCGCCAGTTCTCCCGTTTTGAAAAAACGGGCGGTTCATAGCCACTTGTCGATTCGGACTGATTTTAACATGAAACAAAACCATGCGCGTTAACATGAAACAAACAACGCGCCTGCATGGAATTTTTCGCTCTGTGGTTGAACGAGCTATCGCGCCTTGTGAAGCAACACCCATTGCTTCACAAAGCTTGCTTATCGCGGGGTGGAAAAAATCCATGCGCGTTAGGAGCCATTATGGCTGGGGTGATTTCCAGTGAGTTTTCGCCATCTGAGAGCAGGGTGACGCCATCGGCGATGGTGAATTGCAATTGCATGGTGCGGCGGCTGAATCCAGCCAGTGATGCAACTGCGGCATCGTCGATATTGAACACGCGCAGGTTGGAAAAGCGCTGCAGTTTGCCCTGCATTCTTCGTCGCCATGCTTCTGCGCCACTGCGTTTATAGGTGTAGATGATGACTTCGCTCGCACGCCCGCAGGCGCGGCGAATACGTCTTTCATCCGGTTGGCCGAGATCAATCCACAGTTCAATTTCATCACTAAGGCTCTTCTGCCACAGGTCGGGCTCGTCATCTTTGCTCAAGCCTTTGGTAAAGCTGAGTCGCTCATGCGCGTTGAGGGCGAAGGCCAGGATTCGCAACATCATGCGTTCATCATTTTCCGAAGGATGCCGCGCAATGGTTAGCGCATGATCGTGATAATAATTGCGATCCATATCAGTGATCCGGAGTTCAGCCTTGAAGATGGTTGATTTGACAGCCATGCATGGCTTCTAGGCCATGGTTGTTCTGATGGCAAGTGCATTCCTGGTTTCATCGACCTGCACGCTTTGCCAACTGCTGTTTTCGGGATTATTGCGAGCCGCTTGCGGCAATAAAAAAGCATAATCAATATCTCTGTGGCAAGCTTTATCAAGCTTGAAATCGAACGTTCGCAAAAGTTTCGTTCTGAGCTACGCCCTCCCTGCTGAGCAGCTGCCTGATTCGAAGGGTTAAACCAATACGGAAATCGTTGTGGCGTTCGCTGAAATTGCCATGATGATCGCTGTGCATACAATGGGGGGCCCGTCTGTGGCGGGAATCGGGAGGATTGATGGGCGTGTTAGCCGGAATCCATGCTGTCAGGCATGCGCTGAGCGCAGGCGAGTCGATTGATGCGCTGCTGATTGAAAAGGGCAAGCGTCATCCCCGTATTAATGAGCTGATTCATCTGGCAAAAAAATCAGGCGTTCGATTTTCTTTTGTGCCGAAAGAGGCGCTGGCGCGGCTGGCTGAGGGCGCGTCCCATCAGGGCGTGGTGGCCAGACTTGCGACCACAGGATCAAGCGCATCTCTCTCGCTTAGTGACTGGCTCAATGATGCGAATATGGAAACCTCGCCGCTGGTTTTATTGCTGGATCAGGTGACCGATCCGCATAATCTCGGCGCCTGCATGCGCACGGCGGAAGCTGCCGGATGCGCCGCCGTGATTATCCCCAGAGATCATGCCGCCGACCCGGGTTCGCCGGTGGCGGGCAAGGCTGCCTGTGGAGCGTTTTCCCGCCTGCCACTGTTGCGCGTGACCAATATAAGTCGCGCTATTAACAAGTTACAGGCGCATGGCTTCTGGGCGGTTGGCCTGGCCGGAGAAGCCAAGACCTCGATTTATGATGTGGAATTAACGGGAGCGCTGGCAGTGGTGATGGGATCTGAAGGCGCCGGCTTGCGCCGGCTGGTGCGGGAACATTGCGATCAGTTGATCGGCATTCCCATGCCGGGCGCAGTGGAATCGCTGAATGTGTCGGTGGCGACGGGCGTGGCGCTGTTTGAAATCGGCAGGCAGCGCGCAATAGCAAAAGGGTGAGGCCTTTCCAGTCTGACTCAGGCTGGTTCAGGGCGAGAGTTCAGGCGGCGATTTTTTCTTCCGGATCGCTGGCAATGTCGATACGTTTGAATTGCTGCCCGCAATACTGACATTGGCCGGAACCGTTCTTCAGGCTGATATAAATAAGAGGGTGTTGTCCGTTATCGGAACAGGAAACAATGGATTCGGTAGATTTGATGATATTGTTGCTCATGCATAGACCCCCTTGGAAAAGGCGCGGCGAATTGTGTCGTCGGGCAAAAAAGAGTCAAGCTTTGCATGGAGGGCGCAATGAATGGGAATGACCGGATATTAATTGAAGGCCTGGAGGTGCGGACCGTCATCGGCATTTATGACTGGGAGCGCGAAATCAGACAGATGGTTCGCCTCGATCTGGAAATGGCATGGGACATTTCCGCCGCCGCCAAATCCGATGACATCAGCGACACGCTGGACTACAAGGCCGTATCCAAGCGGTTGATTGCATTTGTTGAGTCCTCAAGCTTCGGCTTGCTTGAAGCGCTGGCTGAGCAATGCGCCGCGATAGTGCGGGACGAGTTCGCCGTGCCATGGCTGCGGTTGAAAATGTCCAAGCCGGGCGCCGTGCGCGGCAGTGAAAATGTGGCGGTGTTGATTGAGCGGGGTGATCTCACCTGATGGCCCGGGTGCTGATCGGCCTGGGTTCCAATATCAGCCCGGAGCTGAATTTGTCTCAGGCGGCCTGCGCCCTCAGGCAAGAATTTGGCCGGGTCGCCTTCTCTTCGGTTTATCGCTCGGCGGCCGTGGGCATGGAAGGCGAGGACTTTCTCAATGCCTGCTGCCTGCTGAACAGCGAACTTGCGATGCAGGAGATTCGTCTGCGTCTGAAGGCGCTGGAAGATGCGCAGGGACGGGATCGCTCAAAGGGGTCATGGCGACCGCGCACGCTGGATTTGGATATATTGATGTATGATGATCAGGTGACGGACAATGAATTGCATCGTCATGCCCATGCCTTCGTGCCGGCGGCGGAACTGGTAGATTGCGATCTGCCTGAAGACGAGCAGGGGCTGCTGAGCAAGGTAGCCCTGAATTTGTAACGCCGGATCATATATCGACATGCCTTGCATGCCGTAAGCTGTTGCCTGGCAAATGCCCATATGGCGTCAGCGATTTTTTCGATCGCGCCGCAAAGCCATATATAATCCTAGAAAAAACAGTTGACAGCACGCAGATAGCGCAAGCTCTTGATTTGCCTGGCTATATGAAAAAAATGCTCATCACCAATAAGGTGACTCCGCATTTTTTCATTACACCCTTCAAATCAATATCTTACACTCTATACGCACTTCCAACTGCTCTTTCTAGGATAATTTCCGGTCTTGGCTTGTAAATTGTCCATCCATTGATAAAGTCCCGCAGTTCAGAAACTGAGGGAAGGGGGCTCGCATGAAGATTGGAGTCGTTAAAGAAGTTCATCAGGATGAATGCCGTGTCGCCATGACGCCGGATACGGCGGCGCAGCTGCAAAAGCTGGGTTACTCACTGGCTATTGAGGCCGGCGCAGGTGAAAAGGCGTATTTTTCGGATGAGGCTTACCGCGAAGCAGGCGTCGAAGTCTATGATGATGTTAAGGCGCTTTGGGCTGAATCAGATATTATCATGAAGGTTCGCGCCCCTGAATGTCATCCCGCTCTCGGTGTGCATGAGGCGGAACTGCTGCGTGAAGGCGGGCATCTGATCAGCTTTATCTGGCCGGCCCAGAATCCTGATTTGCTGGATCGTTTGAAAGCGCGCAATGCCACTGTGATGGCGATGGACAGCGTGCCGCGCATCTCCCGCGCCCAGAAGGCCGACGCCCTCAGCTCCATGGCCAATATTGCCGGCTATCGCGCCGTGATTGAGGCGGCTTCCCGGTTTGGCCGCTTTTTCACCGGCCAGATCACCGCTGCCGGCAAAGTTCCGCCCGCCAAATTCATGGTTATCGGCGCCGGCGTCGCCGGTCTGGCGGCAGTTGGCGCTGCCGGTTCCATGGGTGCGATTGTGCGCGCCTTTGACACCCGTCCGGAAGTAAAGGAGCAGGTTGAAAGCATGGGCGCCGAATTCCTAGAGCTGGATTACGAGGAAGAGGAGGATGGCGCTGGCGAGGGCGGCTACGCCAAGGTGATGAGCAAGGCCTTCATTGAGGCGGAAATGAAGCTGTTCGCCGATCAGGCCATGGATGTCGATATCATCATCACCACCGCCCTGATTCCCGGCAAGCCGGCGCCCGAATTGATCACTGCCGGCATGGTTGAATCAATGCGCGACGGCAGCGTGATTGTTGATCTGGCCGCCGAGCAGGGCGGCAACTGCGCCCTGACCGAGCCGGGCAAAATCGTGGTGAAACATGGCGTTGCCATTATCGGTCTGACTGATCTTCCCAGCCGCCTGCCCACCCAGTCCAGCCAGCTTTACGGCACCAATCTGCGCCATCTGCTGACTGACCTGACGCCGGACAAGGATGGCCAAATCAATGTCAATATGGAAGATGAAATTATTCGCGGCGTTACTGTAATTGAGCAGGGCAATATTACCTGGCCGCCGCCGGCGCCGAAAATATCCGCTGCGCCAAAGCAGGCGCCGGCGACTGCCGCGCCCCCGGTTGAGCCGGAGCCGGAGAAAGAATCCGGCGCCTTTGGCGGGCTTCTCGGACTGGCAGTCGCCAGCCTGTTGTTGCTGGCCGTCGGCTCTGTCGCTCCGGCTGCATTCCTGGGCCACTTCACTGTATTCGTGCTGGCCTGTTTCATCGGCTACATGGTGGTATGGAACGTCACGCCTGCCCTGCATACGCCGTTGATGAGCGTAACCAATGCCATCTCCGGAATTATCGTTATTGGCGCGCTGTTGCAGGTTTCGGGCGCCTCATGGCTGGTTACCGGCATGGCCGCCATCGGCATACTGATTGCCACCATTAACATTGCCGGCGGATTCCTGGTCACTCAGCGCATGCTGAAAATGTTTCAGAAGTAGGGGGCGTTTGCGATGACTGAAGGAATGATCACCACTGCCTATATTATTGCCAGCGTACTGTTTATTCAGGCCCTGAGCGGCCTCAGCAACCAGGAGAGCGCACGGCGCGGCAACGTCTTCGGCATGATCGGCATGCTGATTGCCATTGCGGCTACTGTGCTTGGCGCACAGGTCACGGGTTACGCAACTATTATTATCTGCATGGCTGTCGGCGGCGGCATCGGCGCATTTCTGGCCCAACGGGTTGAAATGACGGGCATGCCGGAACTGGTCGCCATGCTGCACAGCTTTGTCGGAATGGCCGCCGTACTGGTCGGTTACGCCTCCTATCTTGATCCTGAGGCGCATTTTGCCAGCGATATCGACAAGGTGATTCATGAGACCGAGATTTATCTCGGCGTGCTGATCGGCGCAATCACCTTCACCGGCTCGGTTGTCGCCTATGGCAAGCTGAAGGGCTCGATTACCAGCAAGCCGTTAATGCTGCCGGGGCGCCACATGCTCAACCTGGGGCTGGGGCTGGTCTGCGTCTGGCTGGGCAGCATGTTTGTCGGGGCCGCGGGGCACTCGGCGCTGCTGCCATTAATCATCATGACCATCATCGCTTTCGGTTTTGGCGTGCATATGGTGATGGCCATTGGCGGCGCCGATATGCCGGTCGTTGTTTCCATGCTGAACAGCTATTCGGGCTGGGCCGCCGCTGCCACCGGCTTCATGCTGGGCAACGATCTGTTGATCATCACCGGTGCGCTGGTTGGCAGTTCCGGCGCCATTCTGTCTTATATCATGTGCAGGGCGATGAACCGCAAGTTTCTTGCCGTCATAGCCGGCGGTTTCGGCGCAGCGGTTGGCGCGACCGCGCCGGGCAGCGATGCAGAGCGTGGCGAAGTGACTGCCGTG
The DNA here is from genome assembly GCA_964437065.1 of uncultured Zetaproteobacteria bacterium. Taxonomy (GTDB): domain Bacteria; phylum Pseudomonadota; class Zetaproteobacteria; order Mariprofundales; family Mariprofundaceae; genus Mariprofundus. The sequence continues at coordinate 6,210 of CAYTFI010000020.1, forward strand.
ACTGCTGATGAGACCGCCGAAATGCTGCAAAACGCGAAAGAAGTCGTCATCGTGCCCGGTTACGGCATGGCCGTCGCGCAGGCGCAGTATCCGGTTTATGAGTTAACCAGAAAGTTGCGCGACGAAGGCGTCAACGTGCGCTTCGCCATTCACCCTGTTGCGGGCCGTTTGCCGGGTCATATGAACGTGTTGCTTGCGGAGGCCAAGGTGCCTTACGACATCGTGCTGGAAATGGATGAGATCAACGACGACCTGCCCGATACTGACGTGGTGCTGGTGATCGGGGCCAACGATATCGTCAATCCGGATGCGCAGGATAATCCCGCCAGCCCCATTGCCGGCATGCCGGTGCTGGAAGTGTGGAAGGCGGCGACCACGGTTGTTATGAAGCGCGGCATGGCGACCGGTTATGCCGGCGTTGAAAATCCGCTGTTTTTCAAGGAGAACAACCGCATGCTGTTCGGTGATGCCAAAAAGACTATTGAGGATATCCTGCAGGCGCTGCATTAACATGCAGTGACTTGCAGGGAACGATGGTATTGATAGCAGGCCCGAGGTGTTCTATAATGTCGAAAATTAACTGCTCAGCAACCCATCCTCAAATGGCTGCAACTGTTCAAATCAGGGGATGACCTGAGTAGTTGCGCCGAAAAAACTATTGGAGTCATAAGCGCCAATGCCCATATACAGACGATTTTCCAACGCCTCGGTCAGTGAAAAAATTCTTGATACTATTTTTTTGATCACCATGGGTCTGGGCTACCTGTTTGCTCTGGCTCATACGTACTATTCACATTCCGGGCGCGACGGAAAACCCGGCCTGTCCGTAGAAGACATAAAAATCGCCTATTACGGCCAAAGCCAGATCACCAGACTGGGAGCCGGCCTGAACGCAGGCATGGCCGATAATCTGGAGTTCCCCGGGCAAAAACAGATCATCTTTGACTGGATTGAAAAGGGCGCGCAGGAAGAGACATTCAAGACCGCCATTGCCCCAATCCTGAATGAGAATTGCATAGGCTGCCATTCAGAGGAATCGGGAATGGGGCTGCCGTCGATGACATCATATGAAAAGGTTCTGGAACTCACCCATATAGATACGGGCGTATCCATTCAAACTCTGGTTCGCGTTTCTCATATCCACATGTTTGGCGTCGCTTTTATTCTGTTTTTCGTCGGACGCATTTTTGTGTTGTGCGAAATGCCGGTGAAATTAAAACGCATCATGGTGACGGTTCCTTTTCTGGCGATTCTGTTGGATATCTTTTCATGGTATCTGACTAAATTTATTCCCGGCTTCGCCTATGTGGTGGTGATATCGGGCGGACTAATGGGCATCTCGCTATGCGCCCAAATACTGATGTCGATCTATCAAATGTGGTTCTATGAACATTTGCACATTGAATTGTAACGCCATCCGAATATCGTGTTTTTGCAGCCAATTATCCCGCAACAGGGAGATACTGCCAGGTGCATAATAGTTTGGCCGATCATGTTGTTCATGCGGCATATTTGCACTCTGGATGCCTGAAGAAACCTTGGATGATGGCGGGCAGTTTCTGGAGTCGGCGCAGCGCGGAGATGACCAGCTTCTTCATCTGATCGGGGCCGGTGATGACCTGTTTGCCGATCTGATGGTTCTTGGCATGGTTCCAAACCTGCTCAACCAGGTTGATCTCGGGGGAGCAGGATGGAAGGAAATAGATAGAGTTCCAGTTTTTCACGGTGCGCTTCGACAAACTCCTTAACCGCCTTGCTGCGGCGCACGGGATGCCCGTCGACGATCAGGTAAACAGGCTGTTCGCTTCCCTCCATCAACCGGGAAAGAAAGTCGACGAACACGGATGCGTTCATGGCGCCCCTGTAGGTCATGAGCGGAAGTCGCCACGCGCCGTCACAGCGCCGATGATATTCAGCGAGAAACGCGCTCCTGTCGTTTTCACCACGGGCGTCTGCCCCACCTTCGCCCAGCTGGCGCCCGAATGATGGTCGGAGCGCACAGCAGACTCGTCGAGAAAATAGATCAAGGCCCCGGCCTTCTTGGCCTTTTGCTGAATCCGGGGGAATTCTTCCTCCTTCCATCAGGTCACACGCTCATGGTCCTGTTGACAGGCCCGAAACAACGGCTTCTGCGGTGAAAGGCCCAGCTGGCGCAACAGGCGCGTCACACTCCACCGACTGAGCGAGACGCCCAATTCCCGCTTGATGAGCTCCGCAACCAGCTTGGCCGTCCATAACGCAAAGGGAACGTTCAACTGTTTGTTGTGGGCTGTTCCCCGTAATCATGCGGTACGGCCATTCCATGGCCTTGGCGTACAGCTTGGGTCTGCGGCCGCCACGCTTGCCAGCCTCAAGCGCATCCCAACCGCCAGAACGGTATAAAGCCAGCCAAAGATCGCAGCACGGGATATGTCCATTGCGCGTGCCACCTGCGCCACTGGCTTCCCCGATTGCACCTGGACCACCACTTGCCGCCGAAATTGCGTCAGTTCCTTGTGTGTCAGTCGTCGCAGATCAGTGTGTTTCTTCATCCAAAAAGGGCGCCACTGAACCAGCCTGAGGTCTATACTGTTATGCACTTATTAACATGAAACAAACAACGCGCCTGCCTGTGCGTGAACGCACGCAGACAGGCCTGCATGATTTTTTCCACCCTGTGATAATGTTTCATATCGCGGGGTGGAAAAATCCATGCGCGTTAGTAATTGCTAAAGTTGGCGATCGGCTATCCGATAGAATAGAATGCGAAGACTAATTTGAGATAATTCTCTCTCCCTTCGCGATACTTTTTTTGGAGGTCGTCATGACGCTAACAGTTCATCCCACTGACGGATTCATTAATCGACTGCTCCAGAACAGCTTGCGCGCCACGCCCGTGCGTCACGCTTCCGGCAAGGCGAGCGAGGCAGATCAGATGTCTATCTCCCAGGCGGCGCGGCAATCATCGGCAGAGGCGAATCCGGGCCGCAACACGCAGTTGGAATCCAGGCTTCTTCAAATGTATAACAACAGAGGCGACAGCGTCGATTAAATCGCAAAAATACAGCCCATGAGCCGGCTGCAAAACCCTGTGCGCGTCAGATAAACCCGGAGAGCGCCCCGGCAGGAAAAACCGGCCCGTCAACGCAGACGCGGCGGTATTTCTCCTCGCCGTCTTCAATCGTTTTAACCACGCAGCCGGCGCAACCGCCAACGCCGCAGGCCATATATTCTTCCAGACTGAGAAAAGCCGGCAAGTCAAATTCACGTGCCAGCTTCGCCACTGCATGCAACATCGGATGGGGCCCACAGGCGAGAAGCACGCATCGCTTTCGCTCATGTTCGTTCAATGCAGCCAGATAATCTCCGGCCAGATTCGGCACATGACCGTTGAAACAGCCATACAATCCGGCATTTGAGGCCAGTCGGGATGGAATGCCGCGCTCTTCCAGCGATGCAATGCTCAAAATCGCATTGCCGCTGATGCCCGGCAGTATTGTGCCGGAAGGCTTCAGGGCAAAAGGAAATTCGACTTCAGAGCCGGCAAAAACAACCATACCGGCTTTGCCGCTCAAGCTGTCTGCTGCAAAAATCATCGGCGGAAGGCCAACGCCTCCGCCAATCAGCACATAGCGTTTCGATTTGTCGGACAAATCAAAAGGCCTGCCAATCGGCCCCAGCATCGGAATGATCTCCCCGACCTTCCGTTCCGATAACAAGCCGGTGCCCTCGCCAACCGCCTTGTACAGCAAATCCACGGCGCCTCTATCAGGGTTGGTCAGCATGATCGAAATTGGCCGGCGCAATGCCCGTTCCGGAGACACTCGCAGGTGAACAAACTGGCCGGGCCTGGCATGCCTTGCGGTTTTCGGCGCATGCAGGCGCATCACAAACTGATCGCCCGGATGAGCGACATGTACTAAAACTTCGGCCTGTTCCTCATAGATGCTGCCCCGATATTCGTCGGTCACGTTTGTCCTTGCGTAAACACAATTCGACCGGCTTTCAGGGTGTGGGTGACCTGACCGATCATTTCCTTGCCGTGCCACGGGGTGTTTTTGCCTTTGGATGCCAGCTTGTTGCGATCTACCGTCCATGATGCTTCAGGATCAAAAATGGTGATATCGGCTTCACTGCCTGTGCTTAACGCGCCGGCATCAAGACCAAGCAATTTGGCGGGATTGCAGCTCATTCTGGCCAGCAGCCCGGAGAGCGAAAGCACGCCGTCACGAACCAGCCCCAGCGATACAGGCAACAGCGTTTCCAGCCCGATGATGCCAAAGGCGGCGCAGGAAAGGCCGCAGCGCTTGTCATCCTCATGGTGGGGCGCGTGGTCGGTGGCAATCACATCAATCGTGCCGTCTCGCAAGCCTTCAATCACGGCCAGCCGATCTTCTTCGGTTCTCAGAGGCGGGCTCATCTTGGCGTCGGCATTGAAGCCAAGCACTTCTTCCTCGGTCAGGGCAAAATGGTGTGGGGCAGCCTCGGTCGTTACTTTCAGGCCTTCGGAGCGAGCGGCGCGCACCAGATCAACTGCGCCCCGGGTTGAAATATGGGCGACGTGATAGCGGGCGTCGGCCCGGCGCGCCAGCATGATATCGCGGGCGACCATCGAGTCCTCGCCCTCCGCCGGCATGCCCGATACGCCAAGCCGGGTGGAAACCCAGCCTTCGTTGATGGCCCCGCCGCCGGTTAGCTGCTTCTCCTCGGCGTGCTGGATCACCAAAAAATTAAAACTGGAGGCATATTCGAGCGCCTTGCGCATCACGCCGGCATGCCAGACCGGCATGCCGTCATCGGAAAATGCCACACAGCCGGCGCGAGACAATTCACGCATCTCTGTTAACTCTTTTCCGTCAAGATTTTTTGTCACTGCGCCTATGGGATGCACATTGCACAGGCCAACTTGCCTGCCTCGCTCAATGATCTGGCGGGCGATGCCGGCATGATCAATATGCGGGCCGGTATTGGGCATGCAACAAATAGAGGTGACGCCGCCGGCAACTGCCGCACGAGAGCCGGATTCAATGTCCTCTTTCCACTCTTCTCCCGGTTCGCGCAGATGCACATGCATATCAATCAGGCCGGGACAAACCACCAGCCCGGTCGCATCAATGATGTGTTCAGCTTCCCCGTCAAATTTGCCTGCGCCGACAATGCGCCCGCCCGCAATCCACAGGTCGCGCACTTCATCGACGCCATTGGCAGGATCAATGACTCGACCGTTGCGGATCACCAGGCTGGCGGCGCTCACAACAGGCTCCCCTGCCCGCTCATCGCCTCGACCACCATTCTCTTGCTGCGGCTGGGCCTGCCAAGATGCTGCTGGCCGCCGCACAGCGCTGTCAGCACGGCCATGCGAACGGCAACGCCGTGCTCAACCTGATCAAGAATACGGGCGCTGGATGAATCGGCCACATCCGAGGCGATTTCCACGCCACGGTTCATCGGCCCCGGATGCATAACGATGCATCTGTCGCCGGCTGCCTGCATGCGCTTGCGATTCAGGCCGTAGGCCTCGTGATATTCACGGATCGACGGAAAATAGCAGTTGTCGGTCATGCGCTCGGTCTGCACGCGCAACATGTACAGAATATCCGAGCCCGGAATCGCCTCGTCAAAGTCGTAAAACACTTCACAGTCGTAACGCTCGACCTGAGCGGGAAGCAGGGTTTTGGGCGCCACGAGTCGCACCCGATACCCCAGCAGCCTGGCCGCCAGCAAATGCGAGCGCGCCACGCGCGAATGGGCGATATCGCCAACGATGGTGATGGTCTTGCCCTGATAACCGACTGAGCAACGCAAAGTCAGCAGGTCGGTGAGAATCTGGGTGGGATGTTCGTGTGCGCCGTCGCCGGCATTCACAATGGATGTGTTTTCCAGATAATCGGCCAGAAATTCGCAGGCGCCGGCAACGGCGTGGCGCATCACCAGCACATGCGGTTGCATGGCGGCCAGCGTTTGCCCCGTATCCAGCAGCGATTCCCCTTTTTTGGTGGCGCTGGTCGAGGCGGAAATATTGATCACATCGGCAGAGAGCCGCTTGCCGGCGATTTCAAAACTCGTTCGCGTGCGCGTCGAGTTCTCAAAAAAAAGATTGATGACAGTCTTGCCGCGCAGGGTCGGCGCCTTCCTGATCGGACGACGGGAAAGATCAATAAAGGATTCGCTCAGGTTCAACAGATATTCAAGCTGATCCTTCTCCATCCCGGCAATGCCAAAGAGATGCTTAAGCGGCTGCATCACAGAACCTGCCTTTGCACAATATACCAGCCGCTGTCATCGGTAATGAGCTTCACCGAGCAGTCTTTCGCCGTTTTATGCGTCAATCCGGTCGCGTTGGCGGCAATGGGCAATTCTCGCCCGCCCCGATCCAGCAACACGGCCAGCTGCACGCCGGATGGCCGGGCATAGTCAAACAGCTCGCCCAGAGCGGCGCGAATGGTGCGTCCGGTGTACAATACATCATCCACCAGCCAAATCTGTTGATTCGCCAGATCGAAAGGCAGATCTGAGGGGCGCACTTCCGGGTTGGCCCCGATGGTGTCCAGATCATCGCGATAGAAGCTGATATCCAGATTGCCGCGCTGCACCGTTACGCCGATATGCTCCAGCCGCGCCTGCAAGGCATCCGCCACCTCAGCGCCGCCGCGATGAATGCCAATCATATTCACTACGTCGCCCCGCATGGCCTGGGCCAGACGGTCAAGCGCCTCATTGACGGCCCTGGCGTCAAAAATCACATCAGCCATTTTTTGCCCTGTGAATCCTGATCTCCGGGTGGGCGCAGAGAAAATCCTCCAGAATCACCGCCGCAGCCGTCTGGTCAAGTTTACCGCGCACCTTTTTTTCCGACAGGCCCTCGGAAAACAGGCGCTCTTTGGCCGTCCAGGTCGAAAGTCGCTCGTCCTGAAACACAATCGGCAGTTGCGTGGCTTGCTGAAGTTCCGCCACGGCGGCACGCGCATCCCGGGCTTGCACGCCCTCCGTGCCGTCCATGTTTTTCGGCAATCCCGCAACGATCCCCTTGCATCCGTATTCGCCAATCAATCTGTTCAATTGCCCGCGCCAGCCCCGATCCCTGCGTTGCAGGCAGGCGAGGCCGCGGCAGGACAGGCCAAGGCGGTCCGACACGGCGACGCCAATGCGTTTCATGCCAATATCGAGGGCAATCAGCGGCAGTTGAAAATAATCGGGCAGTTTATCCGGACGGGCAATGGCAGCGCCGGACGGGGAATTCACAGAATCAGTGACTGAGTAGTATGCGACTGTCATTAAAGCCGAGACTCTGCAGCGTTTCCGTACAGGCGTCCAGCATCGGGCTCATGCCAGCCAGGCAAGCCACAGCATTGGAACTGTCCGGCGCGTCCGTTTTCAACGCCTGCTGCACATACCCGATCGGCCCGTCCCAGTTATCGCCGCCCATTTCCAGCGACACCGATACCTCAATATCGTGCTCGCCAAGTTCAGCCAGTTCATCGGTCAGCAACTGGTGCAGCGGGGTTAGAAAGCCGGCATAAATCCGCACCCTGCCATAATCTGCACGGCGACTGATAATATGCTGCCAGAGGCCTCTTAACGGCGCAATGCCCGTGCCGACGCCAATTAGAAAGACATCGCTTCCCTTAAACGGCTTCAGGTCGTAGCCGTTGCCCATCGGCCCTTCAACTTCCAGTTCGGCGCCGATTTGAATATCACTCAGATATTTTGAGAGAGAGCCTGCATCCTTGACAAAAAATTCATAGGCAGAGGTGTTTTCGGGGCTTGAAGCGATCCAGAAATATCCGGGCGACAGGTCGTCCACGCCCGGAATTGCAATGCGAACGAACTGCCCCGGCCTGAACGGTCTGAGTTTTTTGCCCCGGGCAGCCGTCAGCGTGAGCAGCACAACGACATCCTTACAGGCAGGATCAGTGATTCTCACATTTTCTTTGACCCGCATGCGAGATATATAAGAGTTGCCCACCCAAACCTCCTGAACAGGACGGTATTGGACAGAAGGGGCGACAAAAATGCAAGCAGCAAAATCTCTGGAGTTGCGGATTCCGGCGGAATGCATGGATGAAACTGCATTTCAACAGCTGGCCGAATCAATGGAAACGCTTGGCACGGCGATGGAAACAGATGTTGATTCTGCTCAAAGCACCCATATTGCATGGTTTGAGGCCGATGCCCATGAGGCTGAAAAACGCAGACTGATTATCGACGAACTCATGCACAATGGCATCGCCGCCGGGCAAGTCTCCCTGACCACGCTGGCCAGCACCGACTGGGAAACAGCCTGGCAGAAAGACTGGAAGGCCATTGAAGTTGGCAAAACGCTTTGGCTGCGCCCCTCATTCTGCGCCGCACCGGGCAACGGGCGGATTGATATCATACTTGATCCCGGCATGGCCTTTGGCACCGGCGCCCATCCCACCACGCAGCTTTGCCTTGAAGCTGTCGAACGGCTCTGTCTGGAAAAGCCGCCTGCATCCTTCCTCGATATGGGCGCCGGCTCCGGCATCCTGGCCATTGCGGCGCTGAAACTGGGGGCAGGTTCCGCTCTGGCCATTGATATGGAGGAGGATTCGATCGCGGCATGCCGCGCCAATGCCGCCATCAACGGCGTTGGACTGGATGTGAGGCTGAACGACGCGCCGCCCGCTCAGGCATATGATCTGGTCGCAGCCAACATCCTGGCCGGACCCTTGATAGAGATGGCGCAGCCGCTTGCGCAATGCACAGGGCAACGGCTGATTCTGTCAGGGCTGTTGATTGCTCAGGTTGATGAGGCGTCCGCCGCCTACATTGCTGAGGGGCTCACGGAAGTCCGTCGGGATTATCAGGGCGAATGGGCCGCCGTTGAATTCAAACGGGTTGGTTGATAATAAATGATGGCCGCGACTGGATAAAACCGCCTGGATTACGAAACTTGCCTCTTAACGATCTTCAGCAAGGAAGGGTGAAAAAGAATATGCCGCGTTGGGTTTCCATGTGCTTATCACAGGAAACAGGAAGCAAAAAGCTAACTGTCATTGCCAATGCCTTTGGCTTAAAAAGAACGGACAGTATTCCAACTACAGTGAAAAAGTTGCGAATACTTTTGGAGAAAGATTCAAAATTAAGGAGAAAGGTGGAGAGAACAAAGCGTGTATATGATACTTGACCTTGACCCCCTTCAAAAATTACTTGATTTAATCATATATACATGATTAAGTTACGGCTTATTTATCATATATATGATATAAATTAATGAGATATTATCACATAAGGATGATTATCATGCGTTCAGAAGATCGTGCATCAGCCCGTCGGCAGCTCGATAGAAGGTTGAATTTATTGCAAAATTCAGAAATGTTCGCCCGCCCGCCACGAGGCTGGGTTAAAGCAATCCGTGAAGCCCTGGGCATGACCACTGCTCAGCTGGGGAAGCGGCTGGGTGTTGTCCAGTCGCGCATCGTTGCTATTGAGCAAGCAGAAGCCAGGGGCACGATAACACTCAACAGCCTGGAAAAGGCAGCACAAGCACTGGGCTGCCGCCTGGTCTATGCGTTGGCGCCCAGGAAGCCCCTTGACGAACTGGTCACCGAACGCGCTGAACGCCTCGCAAAGCAGCGTCTGAAATCAACCAGTCATAGCATGGCGCTGGAAGCACAGAGCGTTGATACAGCCGACGAGAAGGAACAACTAAAGCGGGCGGTCCGGCGTTTACTTGAAAAGGCAGGTTCTGATCTATGGGAGTAGGATGCATGACTTACCCGCATATTGCACGAAGGCGGACATCGGATGGGAAAAACAGTGCTTGATATCAAGAATTTGCCCGGATTTCAGATACTTTTTCCACGGTTACGCTTTGTTCTGTTCGGTTTCAGGCCCGCGCTGGCTTTGCATCCCGGCCGTTTGCCCTCAAACCATAGCTACAGCTATGCTTCTTCGTCCAAACGATCGGCCTGCTTTGCCATCACAAGCCTGAATTCCAAACCATTCGTGCAAAATGCGGGCTAATCTTCTGGAGGAACAGGATGACGCCTCCACACCACTAACGGAGGAAGAACGGGAACAGTTAATCCCCGCCTATATCACGCTTCGCCATGAACTGAATGAAGCTGAACAGGCGAATATCCTGAAAGCTGAGGAATGGGCATTTACACGCAACCGCAATGTGCTGGATGAACGTTTTTTGATTAATCTGTGTTTGCAGGGCAGTTTCTCCGGCAGAATCCAGCATATTGGTAAGTTGCCATCTTCAATATTGCCAGCATTGATCAGCTGCGCCCTGCAAAGTGATGACATCTCCGGTTTACAGTCCCAAGCTATCGAAAACTGAATAGATATTTCATCCTCTCCTGTTTTGAAGTAAGCTACTGCCTGGTTTAACGGGAGGGTGAATGCCAACATCCAGTGATGTGATTCGCGATATTCTCAGGGATAGCAATTATGCATTATCCTTGTTCTCGGAGGGCGAGGTTGATGCTTTGCGTGATAAAGCGTTCACCAAAGAAGTGCGCGGCAAGCAAGCGGTTTTTATCAACTGCGTGGTTCGCAACAAGGATATCCAGCTTAAGCCGGAAGAGATTGTCAGGCAGCTTTATGCAACTCGCCTGATTGAGCAATACGGTTATCCGAAAAAACGCCTGTGCTTTGAATACAAAGTCACCTTTGGCCGTGAGAAAAAAAGCGCCGATATCGTCATCTTCGATAAAGATCGCCCGGATACGCCCTATATTATCGTCGAGGTTAAAAAACCGAAACTCAAAGATGGCAAGGATCAGCTGCGTTCATACTGCAATGCAACCGGCGCGCCTATTGCCGTGTGGAGTAACGGTGAAAAGATTTCACATTATCACCGTAAAGATCCGAACTATTTCGAGGATATCACCGATATCCCCAAAGCCAGCCAGGGCCTCAAGGATATTCTCAGTGAACGCTTCACCCTGAAAGACCTGATCATCAAGGATAAAATTGCCAGTGAACGCAAATCCCTTAAAGATATCATTCTCGAAATGGAAGACGAGGTGTTGGCCAATGCCGGCGTGGATGTATTTGAGGAGGTGTTCAAACTCATTTTTACCAAGCTCTATGATGAGTTCCTGAGCCGGTCGGATAAAACCATTATCAATTATTTCATGAAGCAGGTTACTAAAACATCGGTGGCGGAACCTGCCGCACCCGCTTATCTGGGCGGCAGTGATTATGATGCACTCAAAGATGCCGTGAATGGCGTGGATGATGAAGGATTCCGGGTGATGGAGTTTCGCAACACCGGCCAAACCGATACGGAACTTAAAAACAACATCCAGGGGCTGTTTGATCAGGCCAAGAGCCAGTGGCCGGGAGTTTTTGCCGAGAGCGATACTTTCCAGCTATCCGACAGCCACTTGGCTGTCTGCATTTCCAGTTTACAGAATGTAAAGTTATTTAACTCCAATCTGCTTGTGGTGGATGAAGCCTTCGAGTATCTGGTCAACAAATCCGCCAAAGGAGAAAAAGGGCAATACTTTACGCCACGCCATGTGATTGATATGTGTGTGAAAATGCTCAACCCCAAACCGGGCGAGCACATGATCGACACTGCATCCGGCAGTTGCGGCTTTCCTGTTCACACCATTTTCCAGATTACCGGACACCTGTTCACCAATGCTGAAATATCCGAACATGACAAACAGCATGTTCTGAAGGTTTTCGGCATCGATTTCGACGAGAAAACCGTACGTGTAGCCCGCACCCTGAATCTGATTGCAGGCGATGGTGAAACCAACGTATTGCATCTGAATACGCTGGACTTTGAACGCTGGGCCGACAAAAGCGAGAATGACAGGAAATGGATCAGAACCTACGCCAAAGGATTCCAGAGGCTGGAGAATCTCAGAGCGGAGAAGGGTGAAAACCGTCGTTTCAACTTTGATTTGCTGATGGCAAATCCCCCCTTTGCCGGTGACATCAAAGAGAGCCGCATCCTGCATCAGTATGAACTGGGCTTTAAATCAAATGGCAAGGCGCAAAGCAAGGTCGGACGCGATATTCTGTTTATCGAGCGCAATCTGGATTTTATCAAACCGGGCGGTCGCATGGCGATTGTGTTGCCGCAAGGTCGTTTCAACAATACATCGGATAAACATATCCGCGAATTTATTGCCGAACACGCCCGTATTCTTGCCGTAGTCGGTTTGCACGGGAATACCTTCAAACCGCATACCGGCACCAAAACCAGCGTGCTGTTTGTACAAAAATGGAATGATGATCCGGATATCGGGCCGCTCTGCCCCAAGATGGATGATTATCCAATCTTCTTTGCAGTCTCTGAACAAGGCGGCAAAAACAATTCCGGCGATTATATCTATCTGAAGAATGACAGCGGCCAGCATAAACTGGATCAAAACGGCCACCTGGTCGTCGAACATGATTTGCATAATCATGGAGGTGAGCTAGCCGATGGTATTGCCGAAGCTTTTGTTGAATGGGCGACAAGCGAACGGCTGTCGTTCTGGAGATAGTGCCATGACAAAAGAAAACTCAGTCGTTTTATTTCACCAAAAAACAGTGCGCCGTCACTGGGATGAAGATAAGGAACTGTGGTATTTTTCTGTTGTTGATGTGGTATCTATTTTGGCCGACACATCAAACCCCAGAAGATACTGGTCAGACCTGAAAATCAAATTAAAACAGGAAGGTAGTGAAGTGTACGATAAAATCGTACAGTTGAAATTGGCCGCACCGGATGGCAAACAGAGACAAACAGATTGCTTTACCACCGAAGATTTGCTGCGCACGATTCAGTCCATCCCCTCCCCCAAAGCCGAGCCCTTTAAGCTATGGCTGGCAAAAGTCGGTTATGAACGTATCGAAGAAACGGAAGACCCGG
>CAYTFI010000021.1:0-14260 GCA_964437065.1 uncultured Zetaproteobacteria bacterium
AGTTCGAGTGTGAAAGTCTGACTCATGATCTTAGCCGCATTTGCTGTGGCCGCATTCCAGACAGGTGTCACAGTTGTCCATGCGCACCAGCGCCATGGCGGCGCATTTGGGGCACTGGTTGGCATTGGAAATGGCATCAGGCCCCAGCTTTTCCTTGATCTGCTGTTTTTTCAGTTCCAGTTCGGGGCCGCCGAGCTGACCCTCCATCATACCGATGGAAACCAGATGCTGCTGGATCACTTCACCGATTTCAGCCACGAGAGACGGCATATATTTACCGCCACGTTTGTAATAGCCGCCGCGCGGATCGAATACGGCTTTCATCTCTTCAACCAGGAATGTGACATCGCCGCCCTTGCGAAAGATGGCGGAAATAACGCGGGTGAGCGCCACAATCCACATGAAATGCTCCATATTCTTGGAGTTGATGAATATCTCAAACGGGCGGCGGTGCTCGTCGGGTTCGCCGGCATGAATGATGACATCATTAATGGTGATATACATGGCATGATCGGAATTCGGCGTTTTGATTTTGTAGGTGCTGCCTTCAAGAATATCGTCGCGCTCTAAAAGCGGCGCAATCTGGAGCACCGTCGCGCCCTCCGTCGCTTCTTTTGCCGGTTTCTTCACTTCAAAGCCGGTGATCTTCTGCTCAATTTTAATGCTCATATTTTCCTCCATGGATATTCGAAACCCAACAAATCCGAACAGCCATCAAATTGTGCAGCGAGTTCGCATGGTTGCCTTACATGCCCGGACGCTGCCGCCGGTGGTTGTGGGTGTTGTCACATCCATGTGAGCTACACTTGGGGGAGACTAGCCAATACCCACAGATTCTTGTCTTATGCCACTAACGCGCATGGATTTTTTCCACCCCGCGATAAGCAAGCCTTGTGAAGCAATAGGTGTTGCTTCACAAGGCGCGATAGCCCGTTCAACCACAGAGCGGAAAATTCCATGCAGGCGCGTTGTTTGTTTCATGTTAACGCGATGAATGCCCGCATCCAGCATTCACTCAATCAAAATTTACCATAGTAGCCTTCTTTCAGGGCATCGAAGAGGTTGGCGGCGCTATGTGTTTCGCCGTCATACTCGATCTCTTCATTGCCCCTGGCTTCAACTACCGTGCCGTCATCAAGGGTGAACTGGTAGGTGGTGTTGGCCAGATCCTCCTCCTTGACCAGCACGCCCTGGAAGGCCTCCGGATTAAAGCGGAAGGTGGTGCATCCCTTCAAGCCCTGCTCATAGGCGTAAAGATAAATATCCTTGAAATCCTCGTACGGGAAGTCGGTCGGTACATTGGCGGTTTTGGAGATGGATGAATCCACCCAGCGCTGGGCGGCGGCCTGAATATCGACATGCTGTTTCGGCGTCACTTCATCGGCGCTGATAAAATAATCCGGCAGTCTGTTACCATCTTCCTGCGGGTTGTTCCCGGTCCGGGGCATCGCATCGGCATTGATCAGTTCGCGATAAGCCAGCAATTCATAGGAGAACACATCCACTTTCTCCTTGGTTTTGCGTCCCTCGCGAATGATATTGCGGGAATAATGGTGGGCGAAGCTCGGCTCAATGCCGTTGGAGGCATTATTGGCCAGACTCAGAGAAATGGTTCCGGTCGGCGCAATCGACGAGTGATGGGTGAAGCGGCAACCCTTTTCGATCAATGCTTCGATCAACGCCTTGTCTTCCTCGCTGCCGGTGGCAAGGAATTTCTTCATATAGCGTGAATACCGGCCCCACAGAACTTTGCCGGCCAGCCTGTCGCCGATTTGAATGCCATCGGCAGCCATTTCCGGGCGTTTGGCCATCATTTCAGCGGTTACTTCAAACTCCTCCTCCAACACCGGCGCCGCGCCTTTTTCCTCGGCCAGCGCCAGCCCGGCGGCAAACCCGGAACGCGACATTTCATAGGCGATTTTTTCAGTGAATGCGAGCGATTCAGCTGAACCGTACGGCGTGCGCAGCATGGTCAGCGCCGAACCGAGACCCAGAAAGCCCATGCCATGGCGACGCTTGGAAATAATCTCATCCCGCTGTTTCTCAAGCGGCAGGCCATTGATATCCACCACATTGTCCAGCATGCGGGTAAAAATCGACACCACTTCACGGTAAGCATCCCAATCGAAATAAGCCTTGTCAGTAAATGCTTCACGCACGAACCGGGTCAGGTTCACAGAGCCCAGCAGGCAGGCGCCGTATGGCGGCAGCGGCTGTTCGCCACATGGATTGGTAGCGCGCACCTCCTCGCAGAACCAGTTGTTGTTCAGCTCGTTCACTTCGTCAATGAGAATGAAGCCGGGCTCGGCGTAATCGTAGGTCGATGCCATGATCACATCCCACAGACGCTGCGCCTTCATGGTTTTATACACCCGACAGGCGACAAGGCCACGGTCATCCATGACTGCATTCGCAGGCGGATTGGCCACATGTCTGAATACAATGCGGGTTTCCTTGTCATCAATTTCCGTCTTGCTGGCCGGAAAGACCAGATCCCAGTCGCCATCGTTTTTCACCGCCTCCATGAAATCGCGCGTGATCAGGCAGGAGAGATTGAACTGGCGCAGACGACCGTCTTCACGCTTGGCGCGGATAAAATCGATAATGTCCGGATGAGAAATATCAAAGGTGCCCATCTGCGCGCCACGGCGACCGCCGGCTGAAGAGACGGTGAAACACATTTTATCGTAAATATCCATGAACGACAGCGGGCCGGAGGTATAAGCGCCGGCGCCGCTCACATAAGCCCCTTTCGGTCGCAGGGTGGAAAATTCATAACCGATGCCGCAACCGGCCTTGAGCGTCAGGCCGGCCTCATGCACCATCGACAATATGCCATCCATCGAATCAGGCACAGTTCCGGAAACGGTACAGTTGATGGTGGAGGTGGCCGGCTTGTGCGCCTGGGCGCCCGCATTGGATATGATGCGCCCGGCCGGAATTGCGCCGTTGGCCAGCGCCCAGATAAAGCGATTGTGCCAAAACTCCCGTTTGTCCTCCTGCTCGACCGCAGCCAGGGCGCGGGCGACGCGTTCATAGGTTGCCTGGAGATTTGCATCCACAGCCTCGCCATGTTTGTCCTTCAAGCGGTATTTTTTATCCCAGATGTCCAGCGAGGCCGGCTGAAAACCGATTTCAGCAGATGTTTCAGCTTCATTTTCTTCAATAGATGCAATGTTCAAAGCGTGCGTGTGTGCGCTCATTCAATCTCCCCCCGGAATAGTGGTTTTCCTGACCGTGCGGAAAACAGGCAGCGAGTGTAACTACTATATCTTGGGCGTCAAGGCTATATTATACACTAACAGTAGTGGTTTATGCTGCACAATCGATTCACCGTTTATCCACAGTTTTTGCACTGAAAGGCGGGGCCTTGCGTGGATTGCCAGGCATTATTTGGAGTGAGGGCGCGCGCCTGATACGATGCGCAGCCCATGAATGACACTGCCCATCAACCCTGTGCGGAGACCGCTGCCGGAGCGGATTCAGCTTCCACCCATTTCGGCTTTGAAGACGTGAGCCCGGCGCAAAAGGTGCAAAAGGTGATGGGCGTATTCTCCAGCGTGGCCAGCCGCTACGATATCATGAACGACCTGATGAGCGGCGGCATGCACCGCTTGTGGAAGCGACGCATGATTGCCGTTGCGGCGGTCGGCGAAGGCGCCTCGGTGCTGGATGTGGCGGCGGGTTCCGGAGATATTGCCATTGGCATGGCGAAAAAGGCGGGCATTAGCGGGCGCGTTGTGCTGACCGACCTGAATGGCCCGATGCTGGCCGAGGGGGCGCGCCGGATCGTTGATGTCGGGCTTTTGCCCGGCCGGGCCGACTGTATTCAGTCCGATGGTCAGCGGCTGGCCTTCGCCGATAACAGCTTTGATTGCGTCAGCATCGCCTTCGGCATTCGCAACTTTCTCGACATCCAGGCTGGGCTGACCGAATTTTACCGGGTGCTCAAACAGGGCGGGCAGTTCATCTGTCTGGAGTTTTCACGCCCGCTGCTGCCGCTGCTGAGCATGGCGTATGACGCCTATTCATTTAATATCATCCCGTTGATTGGTGAAAAGGTGACGGGCGATCGCGAATCCTATCAATATCTGGTCGAGTCGATCCGCCGTTTCCCGGATCAACAGCGCTTTGCCAAACTGATTGGCGCTGCGGGTTTCGATCTGGTCAAATACGACAATATGACCGGCGGTATTGTGGCTTTGCATAGAGGTTATAAGATCTGATGTCTCACCGCAGCCAGAGGCGAGTTCAGTCGAGCCTGATACGCAAGGGAAAACCAGTCCGATCTGTCCCATCAGACCGAAATGCGCTTCTGCGCTGCAAGCTTTCAGGCGGCTGCCGGTGAGCGTGATGTTTTTGCCGCTCAGGCTGATTCCCGTGCCGGTGCAATGCGTGGTGATGACAACCGTTCTGGAGATGTTCTTTTCCCGCGATGAATCGCTCAGGCCTTTGCTGGACGATCTTGATGGAGCGATATTCCGCATCCATGTCCGCGATACCGGCGCGGTGATGTTTCTCGGTTTTTCAGCCGGGGGCGCATGGGTGCGCGCCAGCTATGACGGAGAGGCCGATGTGCGCATGAATGCGACCACGGCAGGCTTTGCACGCATGTGTTTCGCCCGCGAAGATCCGGATGAGCTGGTGTTGCAACAGGTGCTGAAGCTTTCGGGCGATTCTGACGCCATGCTCAGGTTTAAAAGGCTGTTTGCCGCCGCCGATCTGGACTGGGAGCGGGAACTGCGCTCCGCCTTTGGCGATTTTTTCGGCGCCCGGGTGGCCCGCGCTGCGCATGCGCTGGCTTCAACGGAGCAAAAACTGACCGAGGGCGCGCAGCAGGCCGTCAGCGGCAGCCTTCATCGCCTGGACGTGCCCGACAGCGCCCGTCTGCGGGACTGGCAGGCGGACGTTGAACAACTGTCGCAACACATATCTCGCATGAAGGGGCGGTTGACGCGACTGGAGCACAAACTGGAACGCCTGTCGCCATCGACAGACAGCTAGTCCGGATCAGGCTATTTCCACATGAGACTTCCCGCCAATGTTCGTCGCAATCTTCGCCTGTTGCGCATCACCCACATTCTGGCCATGCATGGCATGGCGGCGCTGGCTGTCCGGCTGCGCCTGTTTGGCTATCCCTATGTCTGGCTGGTGCAACTGGTTCGCGGCGATGAATTGCCCAAAGACCTCGGCGCACAGATTCGACTGGCGCTGGAAAAGCTTGGCCCGACCTTTATCAAGTTCGGCCAGATGCTTTCCACGCGCGTTGATCTGCTGCCGATGGATGTCTCGGTTGAATTGAAAAAATTGCAGGATGATGTGCCTCCCGAGCCGTTTACATCGGTGCGCCGCGTGATCGAGGCCAGCTTTAAAAGGCCCTTGACCGGCAAGGGGGGCGTATTCGCTTCCTTTGATGAAAAGCCGATCGCAGCCGCATCCATCGCCCAGGTGCATTTCGCCAGCCTGAAAGACGGCTCTTCGGTGGCAGTCAAGGTGCGCCGCGACCATATCGGCAAAACCATTGAATCCGACCTGGCTATTCTGAAACTGCTGGCCGGCCTGTTTGAGCGCTATTTTCCGGAGTATCGCCGCCTGAAAGCGCCACGGGTCATTGAAGAATTTGCCACAACGATTCGGAGCGAGCTGAATCTGCGCGCCGAAGCGGCGCACGCCAATCGCTTCGCCGACAATCTTGCCGATGTGGAAGGCGTGCGCGTACCGGATGTGTTGTGGGAATACACCCATGCCGAAGTGCTGACGACCGAGCGTATTTCCGGCATTCCAATTGATGAAAAAGCGGCGCTGGAAGCGGCGGGCCATGATTGTCTTCGACTGACCGAGCAGGCGGCGACGCTGTTTTTTCATATGGTGTTTGTGGACGGCTATTTCCATGCCGACATGCATCCCGGCAATATCTTTGTCGCCGAAAACGGCGATATCATTCTGGTTGATTTCGGCATTGTCGGCAGGCTCGACATCAACTCGCGCCGCTACATCGCCGAGATGCTGATGGCCTTTCTGAAGGAAGATTACCGGCGCGCCGCCGAAGTGCATGTCGAGGCCGGCTATGTTCCGATTGACACCGACATATCCGCCTTTGAAGACGCCTTGCGGGAGATTGCCGTGCCCATTTTTAATCGCCCGCTTGGCGAGATTTCCATTGCAGAACTGCTGATGTCGATGTTCGCCGTCACCGAGCGCTTCAAAATGGAAACGCAACCGGAACTGCTGCTGTTGCAGAAAACCATGGTGGTTATCGAAGGCGTAGCCAGGGAACTGGCCGACCAGGTCAATATCTGGCTGCTGGCGCGACCATTGCTGAGCGACTGGGCGGCGCGTCATATGGGGCCGGTAGGCAAGGCAGAAGCGATGGCCGAAGAATTTCGCCAGCAACTGCACAACTGGATGCGCCTGCCGGATAAAATTGATGGCGCGCTTTGCCGTATTGGAGAGGGCGGCGCAAGCTTCGCCAGCGAACCGTCGCGCCTGCCTGTCGTGGCCGGATCCATGCTGACGGCAGCCGGCGGCGCATGGCTGGCCTGGCTGCTTGCGCATGAGGCTTCAACGGCTGCAATGCTTGTCGCAGTCATGGCGATGGGGCTTGGGTTCATGCTTTCGCTTTCCAGGGGGTGACCCCCGGGGGTCGCATCCGTATTTGTTGAACAGGGCCTTTTTGGCTATCGTTCGGGGTTCGAAGGCGGCCCTTTGGCTTGCTTTCACATTTAGCCCGAGAGGATCTTAATGAGTCATAATTTTGTTTTTACATCCGAATCCGTATCCGAAGGCCATCCGGATAAAGTGGCTGACCGCATTTCCGACGGCGTGCTCGACGCCTTGCTGGAGCAGGACAAATACAGCCGCGTGGCCTGTGAAACTCTGGTGACCACGGGCATGGCGCTGATCGCCGGTGAAATTACCTCCGACGCGGTTGTCGATTATCAGGATATTGTGCGCAGCGCGATCAGAGAGATCGGTTACGATTCTTCAGCCATGGGCTTTGACTGGGAATCCTGCGCCGTTCTGGTCAGCCTCGACAAGCAGTCCACGGATATCGCCCAGGGCGTGAACGAAGGCGAAGGCCTGGATCTGGATCAGGGGGCCGGAGATCAGGGTCTGATGTTCGGCTATGCCACGAATGAAACCGATGTGCTGATGCCGACAGCCATTCATCTGTCCCACCTGCTGGTAGCCAGACAGGCCGCCGTGCGTAAATCCGGACAGCTGAACTTTTTGCGCCCGGATGCAAAATCGCAGGTCACCGTGCGCTATGAGAATCACAAGCCGGTTGCCATTGATGCGGTGGTGCTGTCCACTCAGCACGAGCCGAATGTCGGACATGGAGCGCTTTCTGAAGCCATTATGGATGAAGTGATCAAGCCGATTCTTGATCCCACCGGGCTGTTGCATGCAGGCACCGAATACCATATCAATCCAACCGGTCGTTTCGTCATCGGCGGCCCGGTCGGCGACTGCGGCGTGACCGGGCGCAAGATCATAGTCGACACCTATGGCGGTTTCGGTCATCACGGCGGCGGCGCATTCTCCGGCAAGGATCCAACCAAGGTGGATCGTTCAGCCTGTTATATGATGCGTTACGTAGCCAAGAATATCGTTGCAGCAGGGCTTGCCGATCGTTGTGAAGTGCAGGTGGCTTATGCCATCGGCGTGGCCAAACCGCTGAGCGTGATGATCAACACTTTCAATACCGGCAAGATTGATGAAGCAAGATTGGCTGACTGCGTTCGGGAAGTGTTCGAACTGCGCCCGAAGGGCATTGTGCAAAGCCTTGATCTGCTGCGCCCCATTTATGCCAGGACGTCCGCCTATGGCCATTTTGGACGCGAACTGCCCGACTTCACCTGGGAAAATACTGACAAAGTGGATGCCCTGAGGGCTGCTGCCGGCATATAATTCAATACTACCAGACTGAGGAGCACTGCAGCAGGCTTTCCTGCCAGGCTCGGTCGCAAATACATAGTTTAACGGTGCTCATATTTTTATTTCTATAGGAGTATGAGAATGTCTGAATTTACTGATTTTAGCGTGGCGGATATGTCCGCCGAAACGGTTGCATGGGGCCGCAAGGAGCTGACCATCGCCGAAACGGAAATGCCGGGGCTGATGGCAATCCGGGAAAAATACAGAGAAGAACAACCGCTCAGGGGCGCCCGCATTGCAGGCTCTCTGCATATGACCATCCAGACAGGCGTTTTGATCGAAACCCTGACCGCGCTGGGCGCCGAAGTGCGCTGGGCGTCATGCAACATCTTCTCAACCCAGGATCACGCCGCCGCTGCCATTGCGGCTGAAAATATTCCGGTCTATGCCCATAAGGGTGAAACGCTGGAAGAGTACTGGGAGTTCTGTCACCGTATCATGGAATGGCATGACGGCGGCACGCCGAACATGATTCTGGATGACGGCGGAGACGCCACGCTGTTGCTGATTCTCGGCGCCAGGGCTGAAAAAGACGCCTCCGTCCTGGATCATCCGACCAGCGATGAAGAGATCGCGCTGTTTAATTCCATTAAACAGCGTCTGGCCGCCCAGCCGGGCTATTACGCCAGCCGCCGTGATGCCATCCGGGGCGTGACAGAAGAGACGACCACCGGCGTGCATCGCCTGTATCAGATGCAGGAGAATGGCGAGTTGCCGTTTCCAGCCATCAATGTGAACGATTCGGTCACCAAATCCAAGTTTGATAACCTGTACGGCTGCCGCGAATCGCTGCTCGACGGCATCAAGCGCGCCACCGATGTGATGATCGCCGGCAAAATCTGCGTCGTGCTCGGCTACGGCGATGTCGGCAAGGGCTGCGCGCAGGCATTCAAGGGCATGGGCGCAACTGTCTGGGTGACTGAAATCGATCCGATCTGCGCCCTGCAGGCGGCGATGGAGGGCTACCGCGTGGTCAACATGGATGACGCCTGCAAGCTGGGCAATATTTTCGTCACCACAACCGGCAACTACCATGTCATCACCCATGATCACATGCTGGCCATGCCCGATCAGGCGATTGTCTGCAATATCGGCCATTTCGATAACGAAATCGACTGCGCCAGCTTGCGACAGTACGAGTGGGAAAATGTGAAGCCGCAGGTCGATCAGATCATCTTCCCGGACGGCAGGCGCATCACCCTGCTGGCGGAAGGCCGTCTGGTGAACCTGGGCTGCGCAACCGGCCATCCGAGCTTTGTCATGTCCAACTCTTTCTCCAACCAGACGCTGGCGCAGATTGAAGTGTTCAACCAGACCGGTCAGTATGAAAACAGGGTCTATACGCTGCCGAAGCATCTGGATGAGGAAGTGGCGCGCCTGCACCTGGGCAAAATCGGCGTGAATCTGACCACGCTGTCCGCCGAGCAGGCCGACTACATCGGCGTGCCCGTGGATGGCCCGTATAAACCGGATCACTACCGTTATTAACAAAATACAAGCCATGCGCATTGCCGGAAGAGCCTGTGCGCTCGCCTTTCTGTCGCTGTTGTTGGCGCCGCAACCGTCGCTACTGGCTGCGGGCGGATTATCCGTTGATGCGAGATTTGATCTCACTGAAGACGGCATAGTTGATGCGGCGGACTGGGCCAAAATGGACAAGGACGCCAGAAAGGCCTATGCATATGCTTCCTTGCAGGATCTGGGCGGAGATCCGTACGCCATGCTGAAAGGCGAACAAACGCGCGGTGAACGTTTTCTAAAGGGGCTCAATTCAGTTTATAAATGATGAAGCTGTAAAAAGCCCGTCCATGGCCTTTTTACAAAGTCATCATAACTGGTATTGCCGATGAGGGGGCGATTGGCTACAGTACGTCATTCTGCATTGTAAGCGGGGAGTTGTCATGTCAAAATTCAAATATGTTCTTATTGCATTATTGCCGGCGTTTGCCGCCTGTAGCACTATTGATTCCTTTTTTGGTTATCCCGCCCCGGATCAGGAGACGGAGCAGGCGCCGCCGCCAGCCGCCCCTGAGCAGCCTGCCTCTTCGGCGATGGATAAGGAACTCTATGCTCAGGAATCCCCGGCCGTTGAGCCGGAAACCATTCCTGTTGAACCAGCGCCGCAAGCTCAGGAGCCCGCCTATGAGCCGCCTGTTAAGGCCGCCCCCAAAGATCAGCTGTGGGTGATTGTTTCTTTCCGCTCCGGCCATATAGATATTGACAAAAAAACACGCAAGACACTGAAAGATCTCGCTGTCAAATTCCAGTCGCAGGCGCGTGCGCAGAGTCTTGATATTCGTGGTTATGCCGACGCAGAGCCCATCGGCGGCTATCCTGGGAAGAAGCACAAGTCAGCGCACAATTTCAGTTCACAGGAATTGTTGAGCGCCGCCCGCGCCAAAGCAGTCGCAAAAGTTTTTATTGATGCGGGCATTGATGCGAGCATTGTTCATTCAGAGGGCTTTGGCGCAACAAACTTTATTGCAGATAACGACACCAGGGCCGGTCGCGCCAAAAACCGCCGCGTGGAGATTCATCTGTTAACAAACTGATTGCGCAGATGGCATCCCGTTTTATCGGACGTCATACAAACCAATAGCTTACACCCTGCACGCGGTCAGACGTTAAAGCGGAAGTGCATCACGTCGCCATCCCGAACGACATATTCCTTGCCTTCGAGGCGCATTTTACCGGCTTCTCTGGCCCTGATCTCGCCGCCAAGCGCGACAAAATCTTCAAAGGCGATTGTTTCGGCCCGGATAAATCCCTTTTCAAAATCATTGTGAATGACAGCGGCCGCTTTTGGCGCCGTATCCCCGCGATGAATAGTCCAGGCGCGCACCTCTTTCACGCCGGCTGTAAAATAGCTGATCAGGTCAAGCAGGGCATAGGCCTCGCGAATGACAATATTCAGCCCCGGCTCAGCCAGGCCAAGATCGGCAAGAAATTCGGCTCGGGATTCGGCGTCCATTTCAGCCAGCTCTGATTCGATCTGGGCAGACACTACGGCGACGCGCGCGCCTTCCTGCGCTGCAAACGCACGCAGCGTTTCAACATATGCGTTGCCATCCGGAAGCGCGCTATCATCGACATTGGCGACATAGAGCACGGGCTTGGCGGTGAGCAGGCAAAGCTCTTTGAGTTTGTCCGAATCATCTGCGCTGAGCGACTGACGACGAATGGAAATTCCATCCTCCAGGCCGGAGAGCGCCCGCTGCTGGAGCGAGAGCAGCGCCCTGGCGTCCGGATCGCCTGTCTTGCACAGCTTTTCACTGCGCGCAACAGCCTTCTGCATGGTTTCCATATCTTTCAGCATCAGTTCAGTGTCGATAATTTCAATGTCAGAGAGTGGATCAACGCCGCCTGAAACATGGGTGACGTTTTCATCTTCAAAACAGCGAACGACATGGGCGATGGCGGCGCATTCCCGAATATTGGCCAAAAACTTGTTTCCCAGCCCTTCGCCGGCGGCGGCGCCCGCGACAAGGCCTGCAATATCAACAAACTCCACCACGGCATGCTGAACGGCCTGCGGCTTGACAATGTCGCTGAGCGCATCAATGCGGGCATCGGGAACCGGAACCATGCCGACATTGGGATCAATGGTGCAAAAGGGATAATTGGCCGCCTCCGCGCCGCCGCCGTTGAGGGCGTTGAAAAGGGTGGATTTGCCCACATTGGGCAGACCGACAATTCCGATGCTAAGCGCCATTTATAACCTCGTCAGAGTTGAGGAGTCAGGCTGGAGCGGCGGCTTTTGATGTGCGCCTCATCCCTCACTCCTCGCCAATTTGTTGCAATGCCAGGTGGATGCGATTGGCCGCCCTGACTGAATCGCCTGCCAGGATGGCTTTAATTTCAGGCAGAAGAGCAGCAAAAATGCGCGCCTCACTGGCTTGATCCGCCGCATCGGCGCAACCCAGCACCCAGGGCGTCACCTCGCCGCGGGCCGGGCGGCCAATGCCGATTTTTATCCGCACATAATCGGCTGAAGGCAGATGCGCATTGATTGAACGCAGGCCATTGTGACCGCCATGGCCGCCGCCTGTTTTGATGCGTAACCTTCCGCTTGGCAGATCAAGATCATCATAAACCACGATGATGTCCTGTGCATCAATCCGATAGTAACGAGACGCTGAAGCCACCGCATCGCCGCTGTTGTTCATCATTGTTTGCGGCTTGATTAGCAAAACGCGTCCGATGCTGCTTTCCCAGCTTGCTGTTTGCGCATGAAAACGAGGGGCTGCGTCAAAGCGCAGCCCCTCGGATTTTGCCAGCAGATCAAGAAACCGAAAACCGGCATTGTGTCGTGTTTCCAAATACCTGTTGCCTGGATTGCCCAGCCCGACAAGCAGCTTCATCCGGGATTACTCGCTTGCAGCGCCTTCTTCTGCACCCTCAGCTTCAGCCTCTTCCTCTTCGGCAGACACTTCCGCCGCCTTCGGAGCAGACAGGTTCAGCACGGTGAAATTGACATCGTGGACGACTTCGACGCCTTCAGGCAGGTCAACATCCTCGATGTGCACCGAGTCGCCAATATCCATCCGGGCGCAGTCCACTTCAATATTCTCCGGAATAGAGTCGGCGCGGCAGGTTACCTCCACCGTATGGCGAATCATGTCAATCAGGCCGCCCTTGACGATACCCGGACACTTTTCATGATTGATAGCAAGCACAGGAATTTCCATGCTGATGGTGTCCGAGGCGGCTACGCGGAAAAAGTCGAGGTGCGTCACTGCATCTGTGATTGGATCCCACTGGCTGTCTTTCAGCAGCACGCTGTTCTTGCTGCGCGAGCCTTTCACCTTCACATCCAGAATAGATGTGTGAAAGCGCTCATCGTTCAACTGATGGTCAACTATATTGCGGTCTATGGCAATAGAAAGGTCGGGTTTTCCACCGCCATAAATAATGCCCGGAATTTTACCTGCACGGCGCAGGCGGCGGCTTGCGCTGCGGCCGGTTTCTTCGCGAAGCTCAGCTTCGACAGTCAAGTTTGTCATTGTATCCTCCAAAAGATGCGCCGTCGGGTTGTCCCGTGACGGCGGGCGTGCGGAAGGTCATTTCCGACGCGGGCGCGAAGTATATGCACGGGACGGGTAAAGTCTATCCGGTGGCGCAGATCATCCCGGTATCAAAGAAGTTCCACCTCCAGCTTCTTTTGATTAGCTTGTGCGGATGTCGCAATTTGCCGCGCTCTCCATTGCCTCCAGGCTGATCCGTCGCCCGTCCGTCACTCCGGATGATGGCGGCTGCCAGGATTACATTGAATCGCTGCTGGCGCCGCTGGGCTTTGTTCGAAGCCGCGTCGATACAGCCGGCGTCAGCAACAGCATTTACGCGCGCGCCGGTGAATTGCCGGGCGCGCTCGCCTTTGCCGGTCATACCGACGTCGTGCCGGCCGGGCCGCTTGAAGCCTGGCCGCATCCGCCATTTGACGCCGTGCTTGAAGATGGAGTTCTGCATGGCCGGGGCGCCCGCGATATGAAGGGAAGCCTGGCCTGCTGGATTGCCGCCGTGGCGGCGCTGCGCGATGAATGCGTCCCGATGCCCGCCATGCAATTGCTGATCACCTCGGATGAAGAGGGCGATTCCGTCGATGGCTCCATCCGCATTGTAGAGCATTTGCAGGCTATCGGCTCGCTGCCGGATGCCGCGATTGTCGGCGAACCATCGTGTAAAGAGTGCGTTGGCGACACGGTTCGGCGAGGCCGCCGGGGAGTGGTGCAGATTCGGGCGCTGTTTCATGGTCAACAAGGCCATTCGGCCTATCCGCAGGATGCCGAGAATGCGATTCATCTGGCCGTTCCGATTCTGGCGAAGATCGCCGCCCTTGACTGGGGCGAGCCCGCCGACGGGTTCCCTGCAACATCGTGTCAGATCACCAATGTGAACGGCGGAACAGGCGCGACCAACATGATTCCCGGTTGTTGCGAGGCGCTGATTGACATCCGCTACAATCCCGGCAACAGCTTTGAGCAGATTAAAAGAGCTGTTGAAAACGCCTGCGCCGGCGCCAGCGCGTCGCTGGATTTCGATCATGTCGCCAGCGCCTTTTCCACGGCATGCGGCCCGCTGCTGGATCTGGTCTGCAACAGCATCAGGGCTGTGACCGGCGTAAACGCCCGGCTTGACACCGGCGGCGGCACTTCTGATGGCCGTTTTCTGGCTGCGGCAGGCATTCCGGTAGCGGAGCTGGGGCTGACCAACAGCACCATCCATCAGGCGGGAGAATGCGTTCCCGTGCATGAGCTGGAACTGCTGACAAAAATTTACGCCCATATCATTAAACATTACGAGACTTGCCCGCATGATTCATGAA
>CAYTFI010000021.1:14360-18599 GCA_964437065.1 uncultured Zetaproteobacteria bacterium
AAAATTTACGCCCATATCATTAAACATTACGAGACTTGCCCGCATGATTCATGAACAATGCGGGTGGGGCATGACAGAAAAGTTGGGGACCCAAGTCAATCGACCGGACAGGCATCTGGAAACATTCGACAATCCGAATCCGGGGCGCGATTATCATATTCGCATCGACTCGCCGGAATTCACCTGTCTGTGTCCCAAAACAGGCCAGCCTGATTTTGCCGAGATCAAACTGGATTATGTGCCTGATCATCTCTGCGTGGAATTGAAATCGCTGAAGCTCTACTACTGGAGCTTCCGCGATGAAGGCCATTTTCATGAAAAAGTCGCCAATATGATTGCCGATGACCTGATCAGGCTGCTTGAGCCGCGTTATCTCAGGCTTCAGGCCGTATTCAATGTGCGCGGCGGCCTCTATACAACCGTTGAAGTCGAGCATACGGCATCATGAAGCATGTTCCGTTCACCAAGATGCAGGCCCAGGGCAATGATTTCGTTATCCTCAACGGCCTGCATGCAGCGCTGCCCGAGTTGAGCGAGAGGCTCATCCTCGCCATCACCGAGCGGCGCTATGGCGTCGGCTGCGACCAGTTGCTGGCGTTGCTGCCGAGCGATGCCGCGCATGCCAGGATGCGCATTTTCAACAATGATGGCTCTGAGGCCGCCAACTGCGGCAACGGGCTGCGCTGCGCCGGCGATCTGCTTATGCGGGAGATGGACAAACAGCAGGTCTCAATCGCCCTGGCCGACCGCATTGTCGATATCGAACGCTCAGGGCGGGGCATCCGGGTCGACATGGGGGCTGCTACAATCACCGGTCGGAGCGAGGCGCATGTCGATGTGGAAATTGGCAACCTGCATCGCGTTTTTTTGGAAGCGACTGAACCTTTTCCTACAGATCGGAATATTGAAATCATTACAGGCCGGGCCAAAGACCATGTCTATCTCGACATCATTGAACGGGGCGCAGGCCATACGCCCGCTTGCGGTTCGGGCGCAGCGGCGGCGGCGGCCGCCATCTGGCATGCCGACGGCCGCGCCGCGCCTTTGCATATCGACATGCCCGGCGGTTCTGTCCTGGTTTCAGGCTGTATTGAAAATTTGATTCTCGAAGGCGGCGTCTGCCGGACTTTTACAGGCGCTTTCTCAACCGGCGATTGTTTATGAGTTCTATATTGATCAGACCTGTTGCAATCATCAATTTCTGCATGGCAATTCTTTTGATCATCGCTGTCGTCGCCTTGCCGGGCTGCCAGAAACAGGCTGCCAAACCGGCAGTCAACAGGGCAATTCAGCAACCGCCTCCGCTCCACCCCGCCAATGGCTACCGCTACCATCACGTCTTCTATGGCATCACGCTGGTGTTTGATGAATCGTTTGGCGTTTACAGGGTTGAGGGACACCGGAATCTGTATTTTTATAACGGCAACTACTATCGCCCGCTCAGCAATGGCCGTTTTAATGTTTCCAGCTATTACCAGGGTCCGTGGCATGAAGAGAGCGCGACCGTGCCGGTCAGTCTCAGAAACCGGATTTGGGATATTCGACAACAGCGGGCGGCCAGCAAGAGGGCGGAGCATCTGCGGGCGTTAAAGAAGAGGCGCAAGAGCAGGGATGAGTTGAACAGAATCAGCCGGCGCTACAAGCGGATGGAAGCGAAACGGAAAAGCCAGCAGCGCATCAAGGCCTTGCGGGAGCAACAGAAAATCGACCGCGAGGCGAATCAAAGCCAGAGAGATATGAGCAGTCAGCAGCAACGCCGGGATTTGCTTGAAAAGCGCAGGCAATATGATGCGCGAGAAAAACTTCGCAGACAACGCAAGGACAGGGAAGAGTGGCGCAGGCTACAGAAGAAAAAGGCTGAAGAGCGTCAACGCAACCGATAGCCGGCAATGCGGCAGCTGCAACAGTCTGACTGGCGCTCATCTCGCCGGCGCGTTACTCTGCCTCGATGAGTTTGATCTGGTGGCAACTGCTCGGGGCGGCCCGAGCAGTTGAAGCCATTTGAGGGCGGGGTGCTGAGTTACATCTGGTGTATAAGAAAGGGGAAGGATCGAGGCTTCAAGAATGATCTGGTTGCCTGCGTGGCATGTCATTGCCGTCAGCGTAAGCGCTGCCGGGCTTATGCTGAAGCGCCGTTTAAAATGATTGTCGCGGCCAATGTTGAAGCCGGAAAAAATGGCCACAGCGTTGTTGAATCTTTCCCGCTGTTTGAATCTGCGCACAGGCGCTGAAGCCTGAAGCGATTGCTACATCCGAGGCATGCCGGGGGGCATGCCTCCGCCCATGCCGCCCATTTTACCCATCATCTGCGCCATCATGCGCTTGCCTTTGCCGCCCTTCATCTTTTTCATCATGCGCTGCATTTGCAGAAATTGCTTGAGCATTTTATTCAATTCCTGCACCGATACGCCCGAGCCGGCAGCAACGCGGCGTTTGCGGCTGCCATTGAGCAGCTTGGGGTATTTGCGCTCTTTGGCGGTCATGGAACAGACCATCGCCTGCATACGGCGGACAGGCTTGTCATCCATCTGACTTAATGCCTCCCGGGGCAGTTTCATGCCCGGCATCATCTTTAACATGCCGGCCATGCCGCCCATCTTCTGCATCTGCCCCAGTTGCTCGGCAAAATCGTTCAGATCAAACTGTCCCTTCCTGATTTTGGCTGCGGTCTGCTCAGCCTGCTTCTGATCAACCGTGGACTGAATCTTCTCGACCAGCCCCACCACGTCGCCCTGACCAAGAATGCGACCTGCCATGCGCGCCGGATCAAAGGCTTCAAAGGCGTCAATCTTCTCGCCCGTGCCCACATAACGAACCGGGACGCCAGTGCTTTGCGCCACAGAAAGCGCTGCGCCGCCGCGAACGTCGGCATCGGTTTTGGTCAGGATGCAACCGGACATATTGACAGCGGCATGGAACTGCTCGGCAATCTGCAAGGCCGTCTGTCCGGTCATGGCATCAAGCACCAGCAGGCGCTCGCATGCATTAACGCTATCGGCGACATCGCGAATTTCCGCCATCAACTGATCATCAACCACCTGGCGGCCCGCCGTATCAAGAATCAGTATGTGCAGGCCTTCGCGACCGGCCTGATGCATCGCTGATTTGGCCATGCCGGCGGCTCCTGAACCTGCGCCCTCAATGTAGGGAACGCCCACCTGCCCGGCCAGCACCTGCAACTGCTCGCGCGCCGCCGGACGGGTGGCGTCCACGCTGGTCAATGCCACTTTTTTACCCTGTGAGATCAACAGCCTTGCCAGCTTGCCCGCCGTCGTTGTCTTGCCTGCGCCCTGCAGGCCGCAAAGCAGAATGACCGAAGGGATTTTAGACAAATCAAGGTCGCGTCGCTGGCCGCCCAGCACGTCCGCAAGCACATCGTTAAGAATTTTGATAATGACCTGACCGGGTTGCAGGCTTTTGGCCACATCGGCGCCCAGGGCGCGCTCGCGCACCTCGCTCATCAGATGGCGCACCACAGGCAGGGCCACATCCGCCTCAAGCAGCGCCATGCGCATTTCTCTAAGCGTCGCATCCAGATCCGCCTCTGAAACACGCGCCGCGCCGCGCAGCTTATGGGTAATATCCCCAAGTTTTTCACTTAACCGGTTAAACATATCCACTCCTGATGAAACTATTCCCGTCTGATGCGGGGCATTCTGTGACGCCGTCCATCATGGTCAACTCTGCATTCTCAAGCCATTACCCTTCCTGCCTGTACGTTGCACGCAGACAAGGCGGGCGCACTTTGTGCGTCCAAACGGCTATCCTGCCTTTCTGTGCTTTGAAGGGCGTAACGGAAAAAATCGACGTTACCTTATTGGAGGCAAGAATTTTTTCCGTTTAGCAAAGCAAATTAAGAGCTTGCGCCATGTGGGTGCATGCAACTGAGAATTCCGGGATAATGACACCTCAAATATTCTAATTCTTACCGCATGACTCCCAAATGGTCAAATGACTGTTGTCTGCAATTCAACATTCAAGACGCGGCCCCAATTGCATGGCCCCGTTTTTCAGTGAATGTATTGACAGCTTTTATGCACGGGATATTCAGGAGTTGTTTGGCATCCGCAACCGGCAGGGATTCCTCTCCCTGTTTCGGCTGCTTCTGCGCCAGAGCGGAGGGCAACTGGACTACAGTCAACCGGCCAATCTGAGCGGGTTGAGCCGCCCTGCGGTCAAGGCGCACATTGAAGTCATGCAGATTTCCCATGCTGTGTTTCTACTGCGACCCTTCCATGG
>CAYTFI010000022.1:0-18464 GCA_964437065.1 uncultured Zetaproteobacteria bacterium
ACCACCTGCCTCTTGCTAAGATCTGTGTGAAAATGAATTATTCAGGGGCAACTAAATACGCGATTGCGGCGTTGCAGAGCTTGCAAAGGGAGCGGCCATTCCCTGCGCTCTGCGCCTTGCACTCCCATATTTAACGGCTTTCTTAATATACATACAATTTAGAACACTACACTAGCCCGGCTGCGGCATCCAGTGGTAACGGATGTCCAGATCGGGATCTGCGTTTATATATTGCAGACCTCTCCTTGCATCCGGATTCAGGGCGACAGGGGCCTTCAGGTTGGCAGTGACCCACTGTTTGTCGATAAACGGGTTAAGCACGAGCATCCACATAGGCAGATCCTGATCGCCCAGAGCCAGGCATTTGCACTGGTCTTCGCTAAGTGCGGGCGCACTTCCGAGCCTTGATTCATCCCATGGCGTCAGCAACAGGGCCGCTTCAGGGTGATCAATCCCCTGAATGCAGACAATGTCGCCATGGCCCTGATAAATGAAGCCGAAATATCTGGCCTCGCTGAAGCCGGCCAGTCCCTGCGGAAAGTGAAATGCCTCTGCCTCGGGAGCCTCCCTGCTTTGCGTCAGGATTGGCGCTGTTGTTTTTTTAATCATCTGAAGTGCTGTCATGAGATGCTCCCTTGAGCCAGTTCAGTGCTTCAGCACCGCCGGCGGACTGGTTTTCCGCTTGAATAAGATTATAGATTTCAAGTCTGTGCACCGGAATTTCGGGCGGAGCCTCAATGCCGATGCGAACAATATGTTCATTTTGCACATCCAGAATAACGATGCGGATATTATCGCTGATTTTGATGGCCTGGCCGGCTTTGCGGCGTAGCACCAGCATTATCTGAGAAAGTTGGTCAGGCTTAATGTCTTGATCTGGGCGATCTGACTATAGGCGGCCTGCAGGGCGATGCTGGATTGCTGAAGCTCTGCGACAATCGCTGGCATATCGACGGCTTCATGGTTGCTGAGTTGCTTTTCCAGATTCAACTTCATGTCTTCAAACGATGTGGTCGAGATACGCACCACATTCAGATTTGCACCGACCTGACTGGTTAGATCAACCAGGCCGTCACCGGCGCTGTTTAGCTGACCAAGGGAAGTCTGTATGGCAGTGACATCATTGTTTTGCAGGGCAGTTTTGAAGCTTTTCATGGCGCTGAAAGCAGCCGCAAAGGCCGGGTCATCACCACGAATATTACTGGAGACCTGTAGCGTGTCGTTAACAGCAACAATGCGACTCTGAGCACTGCCATTATAGCTGATGTTGCCGCTTCCATCATCGACAAAGGCTGCCTTGTCAACAGCAGCGCCGGCAAAAAGCGATTGACCCTGCCATTTCTGATTGCCAGCGGCGAGGAGCTGGTTTACCAGATGAGTAACTTCCTGAGTCGCCGCCTGTCGTTCTGCTGCGCCGACCTGGGCGGATGAATTTTGAACAGCCAGCGCTTGCGCCCGTCTTAAATAATTGGTCATGCCATTGAGCAGCGTTTGAGAAATGCTCAAACGTGATTCGGCAATGGACAGAGCATCGAGACTGCCCTGGATTCCGCTCTGCGCATGGCGGAAATCCAGTGAGGTTTTGTATTCGAGTCCGGCCTGAGAAGGCCTCTGAAAGCGGGTTCCGGAAGCAATTTTTGCATTGCCGTCATTCTGAATTTCCTGCTGTCTGCGCACCCCCGACAGCAGGTTATCATAGAGTTGCGGGGTAGTGATTCTCATCGTAAAAGGACCATCAGCGAGTCAAGCATGGTATTGGTCGTCGAGATAACTTTGGCGGACGCCTCGTAAGCGCGCTGGAACTCGATCATGGTAATGAGTTCTTCATCAATATTAACGCCGGAAACGGCCTGACGCTGACTATTCAGGGATTCTGCTTCAGCCATACGATACTGCTTTTGCTGGCTGGCAAAGGCGGCATCGGCGCCGTAAAGAGTTGACAGCGACGTGGTGCGCCCATGCAGGCTGGCGCTTGGCGTGCTGTCAATGCTTAGCGATTTGTTCTGTAGCGCCATAATTGCCAGCGCCGAGGCATTGTCTCCCAGGTCAATAACCGAGGTTGCCGGGACAACCCTTCCTGCGTTGATATTTGCCGCATTGGACTGGATATTTGTCGTCAGGCCCAGCGATGCGGCATTGGCGCCATGGAAAAAGCTGTTGATTTCATAGGCGGCCAGCATATTGCTGGTATCGTCCGACAGGGCAATTTTGTTACTTCCCGTGGCGCTGATGCTCAGCATATTGGCCGCATTAATACTGGCCGAGACTCCGGCGACGGCATTCAGGCTGGTAACAATATCGCTCATTTTGGTCGTGCCTGCCGTAACGCTTATGACAGCGCCGCCGGCAGGCGTCGCAGCGCCGGTGGAATCATAGACATGAATCTTGAAGCTGCCGGATTTAATTTGCGCCGCAAAGGGCGCTGTTTGCGCCGCATCATCAAGCGCCAGCGCCGTATTGGTCGCCTGCTCCGCAGTGAAGCCGGCATGTGCGGCGCCGCTGCTGCCACTGGCATGAATCTGGTTGACGGCAAAGATCAGATTCGCTGTGATGCTGTTGAGTTGTTGCAGATAATTTCCGAGCCTGTTATCGCGCAACTCGGTCAGGCCGCCAATAGCGCCGCCCGTGCCGGCGCTCTGGATCGGCTTGGCGCTTGCCGCCATGGTAATGGGGGCAAAGCTGCCGGGTGCAGCGGAGCCACGGGCAAGATGGCGGACAACGCCGTCCTGACTGAGCAGGTCGCCTCCCTCTGTCTGGATAAGAAGGCCTCCGTTGGCATCACGAACCTGTTGAATTGGAATAATGCCGGCAAGATCGCGAACAAGCTGGTCGTGCTGATCACGAAGATCATTGGCCGCGCCCATAGCGCCCTGCAGGCCCGATTCCTGCCTGTTAATCCGGATCGTTAAAGATGCCAGTCTGTCCAGTATCCGGTTCGCCTGTTGAATTTGATCGTTGATCCGGGCATCGGCGGCGCTCTGGGCATCGACCAGTTGCTGCCGCATATTGGACAGGTTATTGACAATAGTCGTACTTTTCGCCCTGAGGTTGATTTTATGCGAAGTGTCCTGCGGGTTATTGGCCAACTGCTGCCATGAGAGGAAAAAGTCGTTCAGGGCTGCGCTCAGGCCGGTGCCTTGCAGACTGCCAAAGACATTTTCAACCGTATTCAATCCCGAATTGACCTCATTCCAGAATGCCTGCTGGGAGCCATTCTTCAGCATGGCGTCATTAATGATGGGATCAATGATGCGGTGAATGCTCCCCACCTCCACGCCGCGGCCAAAGCTCAGGCCGCCCCTGGAATCGGGAGAAATTGTTACGATATCCGCCAGTTGCCGGGAGTAGCCTTTGGTGTTGACGTTGGCAATATTGTGCGCAACCACATCCATGGCCTTCTGCTGCGTTTTCAGGCCGAGCGCAGCGATATTCAGACTGTCGGAAATCATCTCATCGTTCTTCTGTCATAGGTCTGTTTTACACTGGAGAGCCCCAGATGTTGCAATATCGTTGAAGAAACATTGTAGGCGGCATGCATGCGCAGCCGGTTTTCCTGACTGCGCTTGTCGATATTCATGAAGCGCTCGTATAAATTTCGCCGCAACGCCTGATAATCCGCCGCCCGCTCGCCGGCATACATTTCAATCACGCTTTCCAGGCTAAGTTCATCCGGAATGCCGTGACTGCCCAGCTGCCTGCGACAATCCTCTTCCAGTTGAGTAAGACATTGAAAAATACTGATCCTGCGCTCGCTTAAACTGAGAATCTGCTCGGCCTGCAGTGAACGAATAGCCTCGTATTCATGCTGTGTTGTGGTTTCAAGCTCCTGTGCGCAGGCATTCATTTGCTGTAGCAACACATGCAGGCTTTGCAGCGCCTCCGATTCAAGCTGCTTCATGTCCATGACCTCTCAGCCAGGGCGTTGCAGACAATCTGCACGGCCACTTTACGGCTGTCAGACTTAAATGCGCCCCGGTCAATGGCGTCGCGAATTTCCTCAATGCGATCAAGGCGAACCGTTGGCATTTCAGCAAGCATGACACTGGCCTTGTGGCGCAAGCTGGCCGAGTCGGCTACCTGCACGGAATCGCCCGATGCGCCTGATGCAACGGGCTTTGCCTTGTTTTTGGCAGCGCCTTTTGATTTTTGGATGCCGGACGGCCCCCCCGGGCGATTAATGCGCATGACTATTCACCTCCGCGGCAATATCTCTGGACATGTGCAATGTATCGGCAGCATCGGAAATCCCTTGAGTTTTTGCCAGCTGATCCTCTTCCAGTTGACGATAGATGGTCTCGGCGATCCCCAGGGTTCCCCGCCTGGCGCCGGCCTGGGCGATAGCCTCATCCATCATGGCCGCATGCACATCTTCAGCAAAGCCCTGCTTGATGAAATCTGATTTTGGCACGCTCTTGCGCATGGCGCTCATCATCTGCTGCATGAAAATGGCTTCAAATTGCAGGCTGGCCTTCCACAGCTTGTCATCTTTGTGATGCGATGCATGGATTGTCCCGGATGGCGCTGAATAAAGCTGCGGGCGGCGTGAAATCCGCTGTTTTGGCTGCGCTGTCGCCGCCCTGGCAGTTTTTTGGCCTTGCGTTTGCTGATGTATTCGCTCCTGTAGCAGAATGCCGTCAATGACTGACTCAACCAGATCCCTCATGGCAGCAGCCTCACATGGTTCTCAATTCCGCATGCAGGGCGCCGGCAGCCTTGATGGCCTGTAATACTGCCATAAGATCGCTCGGCGTGGCGCCTACTGCATTGAGCGCGGTAACCAGATCAGAGAGCGACACCTGCCGGGGCAACATGACAAGCTTGGCTTCCTCCTCTGTTACGTCAACCTCGGTGCTGTCCACCGTGGTTGTCGTGCCGCCGGAGAATGCGCCGGGTTGTGAAACCTGCGGGCTCTCGGTCACGCTGACGGTGATATTGCCATGCGCGACGGCCACCGTGTCAATGCGCACCTCCTGCCCCATCACAATGGTGCCCGTGCGTTCATCCAGCATGACAATGGCGGCGTGATCAATGCCGACATCAATTTGTTCCAGGTCGGCGATCAGTTCAACCGTATTGCTGCCCGGATTCCATACTTTTACCGTAGCGGAATCTATGGCCCGGGCCATCCCCTTGCCCAGCTTCCGGTTGATTGCATCCTGCATATTCCTGACGGTGGTAAAATCCGGTCTTTTTAAAGACAGCGTGATCTGATCCTGATCAACGGACATGCCGTGCGGCGCAGCCCTTTCAACCCTAGCACCGTTGGGTATGCGTCCGGCTGTCGGATGGTTTTTTGTCGTTGTTCCCCCTTTGCCGGAAGCGGCAAAGCCGCCGACAGAGAGGCCGCCCTGGGCCACGGCGTATGGCCTGCCATCGCCGCCAAGCAGCGGCGTGGCAAGCAGCGTGGAGCCGCGCAGGCTTTTGGCGTCGCCAATGCTGGACACGGTGACATCCAGTTGCTGGCCCGGGCGGGCAAAGGCAGGCAGCTCCGCAGTGACCATGACCGCGGCTATATTTTTTGGCTTCATTTTGCTGATATCCGCACGCACATTGACGCCCAGCCGTTCAAGCAGGGCGGTGATGCTGTTGACGGTGAAGGGCGAGGATGTGCTGGAGTCGCCCGTGCCATTGAGCCCGACAACAAGGCCGTAGCCAATCAGCGCATTGCCGCGCATGCCTTCAATATCGGCGAGATCCTTGATGCGTTCCGCCTGTCCCTGCATCGGCGATAACATGATGCAAAGCAGGGGTAAAATAATCACTTTCATGTTCATGCGCATTCTCCCGATGTTTTTAAGGTGAAATATTAGAATGGCCATATCTGATCCAGGGCCTGCGACAGCCATCCCTCATGGGTTACGCTGGCCAGCTCTCCGCCGCTGCCATAGCTGATTTTCGCCTGTGCAACCTTCGATGAAGGGATGGTGTTTGCCGGCGAGATATCGTTGGGGCGGATTATGCCGGAGAATGAGATCTCCTGGGGCTGCTGGTTGATGGTGAGCTCGCGTCTTCCGATAATGTACATGTTGCCATTGGGATACACATAGGTGACGACCGAGGTGACGCTGGCTGTCAAGGTGTCGGAATTGCTGGTTGAACCCGAGCCGTCAAAGTTTTTTGAATTCGTCATGCCAATATCGGCCTTGGGGCTGACAGACTTATTGGCCAGGGCGCTGCCATAATCAATGCTGGCGGTCAGGCCTGAGGCGCGATCTGATTTTTTACTTTTCTTGGTTCCCAGCGAGCGGGTGGCGCTGGCGCTTTCCTGCACCAACACCGTGACCAGATCGCCAACTCGGGCCGCCTTGGGGTCGGAGAGCAGGCCGGAACCGCCCCCCGCCCAGAGCGAGCCCGTTGTCGTCGTATCCGGGGTCGGCGCGTTGAGCGCACGCTGAACTGTCGGCTTGTTGAGGTCTTCAGTGACAGTCTTGGCGGCGGGCATGCAGCCTGAAGCGAACATGGCCGCTATGACGGCGGCAAGGGCGATACTTTTGATCTTCATCCGCGATTTCCTGATAATGCAATGCGAACCACCCCGGAATCTTCAGCGATTGCCTGAACGGTTTCACGGCTGCGCAGATTTTTCACCATAATGCGCTCGCCTCTGCCGGCAGAGGCGAGCGCCTTGCCTTCAGTGCGAATGTGGATGGCCCCCGCATCGAGAAAGATCTGAACAATATCGCCGCGTTTGATCAGCGGCGGCTGCTTGACAAAGCTGCTGAAAATCACATCGCCTTCCTGTAGCGGACGGGTAAGCCGCATGCCTTTCAGATCACCGGCTTTGGTCCACCAGTGACCGCGATGACCGGCGATGTCAGTACGCGTCTTTTTCAGCATGCTCGTGAAAAGCAAGCTGCGTGCCGAAACTGATTTGTCCATAACAATAGCCATCGCCCACCAGTGGACGCGAACCGGAACATACCAGCGCTTGCCGCTCTGCTCGGCGATCAGGGAAAATCGACCCGGATGGCCGCGCAGGGGCGGCAAATGCCAGCTCATGGCGCCGCTTGCATCCGGCCAGCGCTCAACGCTGATCAACTGCGCCGATGCGCCATGCAATGTAATGCCGGATGAAAAGAATTTTTGCAGCGAAAGCCGCAGATCCGCATCGGGAGTCGTCGCCTGCGCGATTGCCGGCAGCAGCAGGGCGAAGGCGGCGAACGCGGCCCGGCGCAGCACAGGAAAATCATGGATACTGCGGCGCATGATTATCTCCTGACGTTGTTGGCGGTTTGCAGCATTTCGTCTGCCGCCTGAATTGATTTGGAGTTCATTTCGTAGGCGCGTTGCCCGGCGATCAGATTGACCATTTCCTCAACCATGCTGACATTTGACATCTCCAGCATGCCCTGGCCAATAGAGCCAAGCCCGTTCTCGGACGGATTGCCGGTAACCGGGTCGCCCGACGCATTGCTCTGCTGAAACAGGCTTGCGCCCAGATGCGACAGGCCGGCGGGGTTGATGAAATCGACAATCTGAATCTGGCCGACCACCGAGGTGACAGCGCCCGGCTGGACGACTGAAACAGTTCCATCCTGTCCCACCTGGATCGACTGGGCATCGGTGGGGATGGTGATGGCGGGCTGTAGAATATCGCCGCCGGCGGTGACAATCTGGCCCTGCCCGTCAATGCTGAAGGAGCCCGAACGCGTATATGCGGTTTCGCCGGTAGGCAGTTGAATCTGGAAGAAGCCATGGCCCTGAATAATGAGATCCAGCGGATTATCCGTCTGTTTGAAGCTTCCCTCGGAAAAAATACTGACAACCCCTGCTGTCTGCACGCCCAGTCCAATCTGGATTCCTGTCGGCAATTGCGTTCCGGCAGCGCTGGCCTCCGAGCCAGGCGCCTTGATCTGTTGATACATCAGATCCTGAAAATTGGCCCGGCCCCGCTTGAAGCCTGTCGTATTCACGTTGGCGATGTTATTCGATATAACATCAACATTGAGGTTTTGCGCTGCCATGCCCGTAGCGGCAGTCCATAGTGCTCGCATCATAATTCAGCTCCTTTGGTTAATAGTTCATGGTGCAATAGTTCATGACTCTCGGTGAGCAGTCCGGCGCGTTTCATCACTGCACCATGCCGACGCGGTCATTCAGTTGAGATTCCATCTGGTTATATTGCTCGACGACCTTCATCATGGATTGGTAATTACGCATCGTGTCCACGATTTCGGCCATGGCCAGAATGGCATTGACGTTGGAATCCTCCAGCGAACCCTGACGAACTGAAACATCCTTGCCGGCAGGCGTGATATTGCCCTCCGGAGTGAGAAACAGCGTGCCGCCAATTTTTTTCAGGTTTGCCGGGTTGCGAATGCCCGAGAGGGCAAGATCGGCGACGGGCTCGCCATTGACATACAGAGCGCCATTCGCAGTGGCGCTCAGATCGCCGCTCGGCAGCGAAACAGGGTTTCCTCGCTGATCCAGAACGGGCAGGCCGCTCTGCGTCAACAAGCGACCGTTGGCGTCAAGCCTGAAATTGCCGGCGCGGGTCAGAGCCTGAGCGCCATCGGGCAGGCCGACACGAAAATAGGCGTTGCCCAGAATGGCAAAGTCGAGTTTGGCGTCTGTTCGCCTGATCGTGCCCGCCTGCGTATTGATAAACTGCTTGTCGAGGGTAAGATAGGAGGTCGATGTCTGCGCCGGCGAGCCCTGTTGTGGAAGCTGATTGGAGAGTTTGCTTGAAAATGACGCCCTGTCAGCCATGTATCCCACTGTATTTACATTGGCAAGATTGTGGCTGATGTTGTTCAGCTTGTTCTGGGCCATCTGACCCGCTACGCCCGAAAGTGTGAAACCAAGTTGCATATTTACTCCTGTTGCATTGATACGATTATATCCACAGTGAGCAATTATGCGGCCAAGCCGCGACTGTAATTTTATCCTTTAATTGCACGGAGTTAACGGCGCAATCTGTTGACAGCAAGAACGCATGTGGAATTTTTTTCCGCCCGGATGCGGATATTTTTTCCACTCCCGCCCGGTGAACAGGGGGCGGTCGCAGGCCGCCGGGGAGCGTACAATGCGAACACCGCCGGCGCCCCGGTTTAACGGGTGCATTGTGATGCGTTGATGGTTATGCTCGCGGCATGCGTTTTGCTCCTTTTGCCCATCTTCACGCTCACTCGGATTTTTCCCTGCTCGGCGCAACCATGCCGGTGGCCGGCATGCTAAAAAAGGCGGTGGAGCTGCGTCAGCCGGCGCTGGCGCTGACTGATTATGGCAATCTCTTCGGCGCTATCGAGTTTTATTCCCAGGCCATGAAGATGGGCATCAAGCCGGTTCTCGGCTGTGAAGTTTATCTCTGCGACGATCATAACAAGCGTATTTCCGAAGGCCCCGGAGGGCCTCGTTTCCAGCAACTGGTACTGCTGGCCCGCAACAACAAAGGCTGGAAAAATCTGCTGAAGCTGATTTCCATCTCCTATCTGGAAGGCTTCTATTACAAGCCGCGCGTCGGCAAGCCGCTGCTGGCCGGGCATGCCGACGGTCTGATTGCGCTTTCTTCCGGCAGCAATGGTGAAATTGAGCAACTCCTGCATGCAGGCGACAACGACGGCGCCAGGGAGGCGGCGCTGGCCTATAAGTCGATGTTTCATGAGCACTGTTTCTTTATTGAATTGCAGCGTCATGGCGCATCCGGTCAGGAAGATATGAACCGGCAACTTATTGCGCTGGCGCACGATCTTGATATCCCCCTTGTCGCCAGCAACAACGCCCACTTTCTGGCGCGTGATGATTTTCAGGCTTTTGAAGCGATTCAGGCCTTGCAGCAGAACCGCACCCTGAGCGATGACGTGTCGGGCCATTTCACGCCCGAGCATTATCTCAAATCCTATGAAGAGATGCAGGAGTTGTTTGCCGACCTGCCCGAGGCGCTGGAAAACACCATCCATATCGCCAACCGCTGCAATGTCGATTTGCAGTTCGGCAATTATCAACTGCCCGATTTTCAGACGCCGGACGACTCTGAACTGGGTAAATATATGCGCTCGCAAGCGCAGGCCGGACTGGACAAGCGCTGGCCGGCCATTGTGGCGGGAAGGCCGGAGGCCGAACGGCGTGAATAT
Organism: uncultured Zetaproteobacteria bacterium; assembly: GCA_964437065.1. Taxonomy (GTDB): domain Bacteria; phylum Pseudomonadota; class Zetaproteobacteria; order Mariprofundales; family Mariprofundaceae; genus Mariprofundus. The sequence continues at coordinate 10,074 of CAYTFI010000022.1, forward strand.
GAAGCGCGGCTTGATTTTGAACTGGATGTCATTGAACAGATGGGCTTTCCAGGCTACTTTCTCATCGTTTCCGACTTTATCCTCTGGGCCAAGCAACAGGGCATTCCGGTCGGGCCCGGACGCGGTTCCGGGGCCGGTTCGCTGGTTGCCTATTGCCTGGAAATCACCGACCTTGACCCCATTAGATATGGTCTGCTGTTTGAGCGCTTCCTCAACCCCGAACGCGTTTCCCTGCCCGATTTCGATATTGATTTCTGTATGAGCCGGCGCGAAGAGGTGATTCGCTACGTCACCCAAAAGTATGGCGAGGAAAAGGTTTCGCAAATCATCACCTTCGGCTCCATGAAGGCCAAGGCTGTGGTGCGCGATGTCGGGCGGGTGCTCGGCATGGATCTGGCCAAGGTCAACACCATTGCCAAGCTGATCCCCAATGATCTGAAAATGACGCTGGAGAAGGCGCTTGTTGAAGAGCCCCGGCTGGCCAGAATGCTTGATGACGATGTCGAGGTGGGCCGCCTGTTCGAGCTTGCCCTGCGCCTTGAAGGCTGCCATCGCAATGCCGGCAAGCACGCCGCCGGGGTGATTATCGGACGCAATGATCTGGTTGAAACCGCGCCGCTGTTCAAGGTGGCCGGAGAAGAGGGAAAAGTCGTGCAGTGGGACATGGCCAATGTTGAGAAAATGGGCCTGATCAAGTTCGACTTTCTCGGCCTGAAAACACTCACTGTTATTGACATGGCCACCCGATTCATCCGCCGGAGCGACTGCGGCGATGAGGCCAAAGGCTTTGATATCGCCGCCATCCCGATGAATGACAAGGCGACGTTCGAGTTGATGCAGCGCGGTCAGACCGGGGCGGTGTTCCAGATCGAGTCATCGGGCATGCGCGATCTGCTCACGCGTCTGAAGCCGGACTGTTTTGAAGATGTTATCGCGCTGGTGGCGCTGTATCGACCGGGGCCGCTGGAATCAGGCATGGTCGATACCTTTATCGAGTGCAAGCACGGGCGTCAGGAGATCGTGTATCCGATGCCGCAACTGAAAGAAATTCTGCGCGAAACCAATGGCGTGATCCTGTATCAGGAGCAGGTGATGAAGATCGCCCAGGTGCTGGCCGGATATACGCTGGGCCAGGCCGATATGTTGCGCCGCGCCATGGGCAAGAAAAAGCCGGCGGAAATGGCCAAGCAGCGCAAGATTTTCATGCAGGGCGCAGAGAAGAACAAGGTTCCGGCAGAGCGGGCCGAACAGATATTTGATCTGATGGAAAAATTCGCCGGCTACGGCTTCAACAAATCGCATTCAGCCGCCTATGCGCTGATCTCTTATCAAACCGCCTACCTGAAGACCCATTTTTCACAGGCGTTTATGGCCGCGACGATGTCCTGCGACATGGGCAATACGGACAAGATCGCCGCCCTGGTCAGTGATTGCCGCAATATGGACATTGAAATCCTGCCGCCTGATATCAATGCCTCTGACTGGGAATTTCGTCCTGAAGGGGATGCCATCCGTTTTGGCCTGGGCGCTATCAAGGGCGTCGGCGAGGCGGCCATCCGATCTGTCGTCGAGGTGCGCCGGAAGGACGGGGCGTTTGCCTCATTTGAAGATCTGGTTATGCGCGCCCCGACGCGCACGCTGAACAAGCGCATCCTTGAGGCCTCCATCAAGGCGGGTGCGCTTGATGCCCTGATTCCGCATCGGCATGCGGCTCTCGCAGGTCTCAGCGAGGCGCTAGAAGGCCTGAGCCGAAGGCGCAGGGAATATGCCTCCAATCAATCAGCCCTGTTTGAAATCGCCGAACCCGAAGGCGATCAGAGCGGTTTTTCGCCGGCCCCGAAGTGGAGCGCCGGCGAATGTCTGCAAGCCGAGCGCGAGGTGCTGGGCTTTTATCTGACCGGTCATCCTCTCGAATCCTACATGGGTCGCATAAAGGGTCTGGGCGATTGCCATCTGGGCGAGATTGGCAGTCGCGAAGATGGAAGCCGGATCGTTGTGGCGGCAAGCGTTTCCGGCATTCGCCCCTACCATGGAGGCCGCGGCACAATGGCTTTTATTCAGCTGGAAGACCTGCACGGGCAGGCCGAAATGGTATGTTTCGCCAAACTGTATGCCGAATCTTCCGAGCTGCTGGCCTCGGACGCGCCGCTGCTGATCGCGGCCCGCGTTGATAAATCAAAAGATGATCCCGTGCTGATCGCCGAGGCGATCATTGCCATCGATGTCATCCTGCCCGAGCTGGTCAATGAGGTGCGCATCAGCGCTGCCAGCATCTCCTGGGATGAGATGACGCTGGCGCGCCTGAAAACCATGGCGCGCGGCGGCAATGCGCGCCTTGCTTTCCATGTGCGCCTGCCCGACGCTAGTATTGCCCACCTGATCACCGGGCCATGCCTGCGCTGGGATGACGCCGTGAAAGCGCAACTGGATGCCAGATTTGGCCCGGATGCGATTTCCGTATATTGCAGGCCATGGCAGCCGCCGCGCAAACAACAGGCGAGACGAGGATAAAAGAGGAGTACGATGGCCAACAGTTATCTTGAATTTGAACGTCCGATCGCCGAACTCACATCAAAGATAGAAGATCTTTCCGGCATGGGTTCGGATTCCGGAGTCAACATCGCCGATGAGGTCGAGCGCCTGAGCAAAAAGCGCGACAAGCTGGTTCAACAAATCTACAGCAAGGCGACGCGGGCGCAGATCAGTCAGCTGTCAAGGCATCCCGACCGTCCTTATATCCTCGACTATATTCCCCTGATGTTTGAAAATTTTGAGGAGTTGCATGGCGACCGGGCGCGCTCCGATGATGGCGCTATCGTTGGCGGCCTGGCCAGTTTTCGCGGCCACTCCGTGATGGTTGTCGGTCATCAGAAGGGCCGCGACACCAAAGAAAAGCTGAAACGGAATTTCGGTATGCCGCGCCCGGAAGGCTATCGCAAGGCGCTGCGCCTGTTTAAGCTGGCCGAGCGTTTCAACATGCCCGTGCTGACCTTTATCGACACCGCCGGCGCCTGGCCCGGCATTGATGCGGAGGAGCACGGGCAGAGCGAGGCGATTGCCCGCAACTTGCAGGAACTGGCGGCGCTGAAAGCGCCCGTGATCTGCACTGTCATCGGTGAAGGCGGTTCAGGCGGGGCGTTGGCTATTGGCGTCGGCGATCGCATTCTGATGCAGCAGTTCGCCACCTATTCCGTGATTTCTCCGGAAGGCTGCGCCGCCATCCTGTGGCATGATCGCAAATACGCCGACGAGGCGGCGGAAGCCATGAAGCCCACGGCGACCGATTTGTACGAGCTGGCTCTTATTGACGTGATTGTCCCCGAGCCCAATGAAGGGGCGCACAGGAATCCGGAAAGCGCCGCCGCATTGCTTGCCGATGCAGTGGAGAAAGAACTCAATGAGCTGCTTTCCCTGCCTGTGGAGCAGCTCATGCAACAGCGCGCCGAGCGCCTGCGCAACATCGGCGCGTTTGATGTTTAACATGAAACAAACAACGCGCCTGCATGGAATTTTCCGCTCTGTGATAATGTTTCATGTCACGGAGTGGAAAAATCCATGCGCGTTAAGCAGTTATAACGGAGAGGTACTCGAAGTGGTCATAACGGCGCCGACTCGAAATCGGCTGGGGGCTTAACGGCCCCACGTGGGTTCGAATCCCACCCTCTCCGCCACATTGTCGCATGGCGGACTTGCCCGATATGAGGCATGCCGCCACCATGCGCCATCATGCATGCATCAACAGAGCAAACGGACAATGTTGAACAGGCTTACCGGCGCTGCCTCGCTATCGCACAGCAACACTATGAGAATTTCCCCACGGCCTCCCGGCTGCTGCGCCCGACATTACGCCCTGCCGTCGCCGCCATTTACGCCTTTGCCCGCCATGCCGATGATCTGGCCGATGAAGGCGAGGCCCCGGCTGAAATCCGGCTCAAACAGCTTGATGCCTGGGAAACCCTGCTTGAGCGTTGCGCCAGGGACAAGCAGGTCAATCATCCCGTTTTTCTCGCCCTCGGCGACAGCATTCGCCAATATCAGCTTCCCGTAGAGGCGCTGAGCAATCTGCTTACAGCCTTTCGCATGGATGTCAGCCTGCATGCCTACGCAAGCTTTGATGAACTTCTCTTCTATTGCAAGCACTCGGCCAATCCTGTCGGGCGCCTGATGCTGGCCCTGCACGGGGTGAGCAAGCCGGAGGCGCTTTTCTTTTCCGATAAAATATGCACCGCCCTGCAATTGATCAATTTCTGGCAGGATCTTAGCGTCGATCTGCCTCGGGGTCGTTGTTATATTCCCGAGGCATGGCTTAAGGACGCCGGTCTGGATGCGCAGGCGCTGCTGGATAATTCACTCGATCAGCCTGAGCGACAGGCGGCGCTGCAAGCGGTGATGCGGCGGGCGGTTCAGACAAGCCGGGAAATGCTCGCCTGCGGCGCGGCGCTGTTGCCGCTATTGCCTTTTCGTCTGCGCTTGCAAATTGCCGCCACGTTGAGCGGAGGGCATCTGATGCTGGATAAAATATCCCGGCTTGAGCAACCGCTCGCACAGCGCGCCAGCCTGAATCGCCCGGACTGGCGCAAGCTGGCGCTGCCGGTTTTGATGGCGGCGCTGTTTCCTGCCCGCGCCGTCGCCAGGCAAAGCGCATGAGTCCGGAGTCTTATTGCCGCGACAAGACCAGAGGTTCCGGTTCTTCATTCTTCTATGCCTTTCTTTTTTTGCCGGAAAACAAGCGCCGCGCCATGATGGCGTTGTACGCCTTCTGCCGGGAGGTTGATGACATCGCCGACGAGGTCAGCGAGCAGCAGGTCGCCCTGACCAAACTGGACTTCTGGCGCGATGAACTGGCGCGAAGCTTTTCAGGCCGGGCTCAGCATCCTGTCGGCAAGGAGTTGCATTGGGCGCAGAGCCATTTTTCACTCGATGAAGAGTTGCTGAGCGAAATTCTCGATGGCATGCAAATGGATATCCTGCGTCGCCCCATCCTGAAGCCCGCTGATCTGTCGCTCTACGCCTACCGCGTCGCCGGTGTCGTCGGATTGTTGACGATCGAAATTTTCGGTTATAAAAACCGGCGCAGCCGGGACTTTGCCACCTCGCTCGGCGAGGCCCTGCAACTGACCAATATTCTGCGCGATCTGAGCGAGGATGCGCGTATGGGCCGCATTTATCTTCCTCAGTCCGAACGGGCGCGATTGCGGGTGAGCGATCAGGCATTCAGGGACGGGGAGATGGATGCGTCGATGTCGCAACTGCTCAGAGAATATGGCGACAAGGCCGAGGCGGCATACCGGCAGGCGCTTGCATTGCTGCCGGATGAAGATCGCGAGAGCCTTCGCCCGTCCTTGTTGATGGGAAGCATTTATTACGCCTATCTGCGTCAACTCAGGAGCATTGAATACGATGTGTGGCGGCGTCCGGTGCGCATCCTGCCATTGCGAAAGATATGGATTGCATGGCGGGCGTGGTGCTATGAACGCAGGGCGTGCAGAAATCATGCCGAACTGCGGCTGGAGTTCTGATCCGCATGATTGCAGTGATTGGCGGCGGCCTGACCGGCTTGAGCGCCGCCATCCGGCTTGCCGGGCAGGGAAAGCAGGTCACGCTGTTTGAGGCGGCCGCGCAGCCCGGCGGTCGCACGCGTTCCTTTAGCGAGCCGGGTGCGGGCCAGGATTGCGACAACGGGCCGCATCTGCTGACCGGCGCCTGCAGGGCCACGCAAAGGCTGTTGGCGGATTGCGGCGCCGCAGCAAATATCCATTGGCAGGATTCACTGGCATTGCCGTTGTGGGATCAGAGCAGAGGACTGTTCTGTTTTCAGCCGTCAAACCGCCTTCCCTTCGCCCTGGCCCTGATAGTCGCAGCGTCCCGGCTGCCCGGACATTCGATAAGCTCGGCGCTGGCCATGATGAGGCTTGGCCGGGCATTGCAATCGGAGCGGCGAGACGAAGCGATGACGGTTGCTGACTGGATTGAGCAGCTTCGCCTCCCTGATGCGCTTGTGCATGATCTGATTGAGCCGATCTGCCTTGGCGCCATGAACGAGGCGCCGGCCGGGGCCGATGCAGCGTCGTTCAGGCTTGTCCTCAGGGAAGCCTTTGCCAGTCGCGGCAGCGCCCGGCTCGGCTGGTTTACCCAGCCCATGTCGGAGGCCCTGATCAGACCGCTTGTGGATAAAGCCGTGCAGTCGGGAGTTCGTATGCTCTATCGCCGCCGCATTCGCTCGTTGCTTGACAGCCATGGCAGGGCGCTGGTTGACGGGCAGGCCTTCGACGCGGCTGTCGTGGCCACGCCGGCTTATGCAACCGATCGCCTGCTGGGGCGGGCGAGCCACGTAGAAACACGAATGATCAGCAATATCCATTTCTGGTTTGATGAGCGTATTTCTTTCCCCGCCCCGCTTGTTGGCGGTCTGGGCACGCTGGGACACTGGTTTTTCGATGTGTCGGCGCAAATGCGTCAAGGCGGCAGTCCTCACCACATCTGTGCGGTCATCAGCGGCGAGGCGCGGCAGCCCTTGCCGCCTGCTTTGAGCGAGCGGCTGTGCATGGAAATCGCCGCAATTTGCGGCGTCAGGCATCTGCCTGAGGCATCCCGCATCAGAATTGTTCGAGAGAAACGCGCCACTGTGCTTGTGCGGCCCCGTTCAGCCGGGCCCGCCTTGCCATCGCATATCATTGACGCCTCGGAGCGGCCCCTGCCGGGCGAGTTGCCCGCCACCATTGAATCTGCCATCCGGCGCGGCGAAAAAGCGGCGTCATCATTTGAAGGGCGCTAGACGGCGCCTCAAAGCTGCGCCTGATACAGTGCAAGATCTGTTGAATCAAAGCAGCAAAAGATGATCTGCTGCGGGCTATCATGGCGTTGCTGAAACATGCGGCATGTTCCCACAGCAATCCTGGCTGCCGGTTCGGCCGGATAACCATATGTGCCGGTTGAAATGGCCGGAAAGGCAATGGAGTTCAGATGATGCTCCAGGGCCAGATGCAGGCAGCTTTGATAGCAGGAAGCCAGCAGTTCCGCCTCGCCATGATCTCCGCCGCGCCAGACCGGGCCAACAGTATGAATCACCCGCAAAGCGGGTAGGCGATAGCCTCCGGTGATCTTCGCCGCGCCCGTGGCGCAGCCGCCAAGCTTGCGGCATTCGGCCAGCAACTGCGGGCCTGCGGCCCGGTGAATCGCACCGTCCACGCCTCCGCCGCCGAGCAGGCTGCGGTTCGCCGCATTGATAATTGCATCCACCTGCAATGTGGTGATATCGGCCTGAATGGCTTGCATTGAAACGCCTCCATGTTTTGCTTTCACACATCGTAAGGTATGCTTTCATCTTCATCAAACCCGGATCAAACAGAGGAGGCGGCAGATGCTACTCGCACTGAGCACATGGCAGGAGGTTGAGGCTTATCTGCAACGCAGCACGGGCGTCATCATCCCGATTGGCTCAACCGAACAACACGGCCCCAACGGCCTGATCGGCACCGACGCCATCTGCCCGACAAATATTGCCGCAGGCATATCCGAGCAGGATGGTGCGCTTGTCGCCCCGACCATCAATTACGGCATGTCCCAGCACCATATGGGGTTTGCAGGCAGCGTCACCCTGCGCCCGTCAACACTGGCAAGTCTGGTCGTCGATGTGGTTGAATCATTGGCCCGGCATGGATTCACCCACTTTTATTTCGTCAACGGCCACGGCGGCAATATCTCGCCGGTGACCAATGCTTTCTGCGAGATTTACGACGCAGCCAGCCGAAGCGGCGCGCCGGCGCCGCGTTGCCGCCTGGCCAACTGGTGGCGCGATAACGCCATCGCTGAACTGGCGGCAAATCTTTATGGCGATGCCGAAGGTCATCACGCCACAGTCAGCGAGGTGGCATTAAGTTATTTCGCCCATCCGGAAGCAGTTAAACATGTCAGCATGAGCCCTGAAGTTGCTCCCACAGGTGAAATTTATGATGCGGCCGATTTCAGACGCAAATTTCCGGACGGGCGCATCGGTTCAAACCCTTCGCTGGCAACAGTCGAAGACGGCGAGCGATTCTACCTGCTTGCAGTTGAAACCCTGTCAGCGGACTACAACCGGTTCCTGACCGGAGCACATGAATAAATGCAGAACCCTGCACTGGTCGCGGCTGCCGATAAATGAGCGGCTGGGGATGCCCGGACGAGGTTAAGGGCATGTGCCGCAGGGTTCCCGGCAAAAAGTGCGACCCTGGCATGAAGGGTTGCACGCTTTCAGGCCGCTTTCTTTTTAGCAGTGACGAGAAAAATATTTCGCACCGGCTAAAAACGAAAATAGCAGCCACAGAGAAGAAGAGCGGCAAATAGCTTTATTTGAATTCACTACTGTCCCAACGTTATAAATAAAACACATCACAAAGTATTATAATCAAA
>CAYTFI010000023.1:0-18000 GCA_964437065.1 uncultured Zetaproteobacteria bacterium
TCTACCGCACGCGGCGCTCCATTGAAATTGAAGACATGAATACATTACAGGGTTAGGGAGGGCGAGCTATGCATTTTGAACATGAAGCGCAAGTCAGAGCAGCAGCGTCGGCCCTGATCTGCGCGGGTTTGGCGGCATGAGCGTGGAAACAGTAGTTTCCGTCCGGCCTTTGCTGGCGGTGCTGGTGTCGGCTGTCGCCACGCTGCTGATCATATATTCCGGTCGCAACCCGAATCGCCGGGAGCTGTGGACCTTTATTGCCGGGGCCATAAAGTTTCTGATTGTCGCATCGATGTTCCCGCTGATCCTGTCGGGACGCGAGATTATATTTACGGTTTTTCACATACTGCCGGGCGTAGAACTGGCCTTCCGGGTGGATGCCATGGGGCTGCTGTTCGCCACGTCCGCCTCAGTGTTGTGGCTTGTCACATCCGTTTACACCATTGGTTATATGCGCTCCCTGAAGGAGCATGCCCAGACCCGCTTTTTCGCCTGCTTTGCGCTCGCCTTGTCGGCGGCCATGGGCATTGCCTTCGCGGCGAATCTGTTCACCCTGTTTTTCTTTTACGAGATGCTGAGCGTTGTAACCTATCCGCTGGTGGTTCACACGGAAACCAACGAAGCATGGGAGTCCGGCAAGAAATACGCAATCTACCTGATGGGCACGGCGGCGGTGTTCTTCCTGCCGGCCATGCTGCTGACCTATGTCATGACCGGGACGCTGGAATTTTCACAAGCCGGTCTTTTTTCATCCGACATGAATCCGGGGCTTCTGGTGACCATATATATTTTATTCGTGGCGGGACTGGCCAAGGCCGGAATTATGCCGTTTCACAACTGGCTTCCCGCAGCCATGGTGGCGCCCACCCCGGTCAGCGCGCTGCTGCATGCTGTGGCGGTAGTGAATGCCGGCGCATTTTCAGTGATGCGCATAATCCTGTATGTGTTCGGCGTCGATATGATGCATGAGCTGAACCTGGGAATGGCGACGGCGGCTGTTGTGTCCGTCACCATATTAACGGCCTCTGTTTACGCCTTTACGCGCGACAACCTGAAGGCGCGGCTGGCCTATTCGACGGTGAGCCAGCTATCCTACATGATACTCGGAGTCGCCATGTTGACGCCGAGCGGCATGATTGGCGGAGCCATACATGTCGTCATCCACGCCGTTTCAAAAATCACCCTGTTTTTCTGCGCCGGTTCGATTTATGTCGCCTCCGGCAGAACATGCATCAGCCAGCTCAACGGCATTGGCAAACGCATGCCCTATACGATGGCCGCATTCGCAATAGGCGCCTTCAGCATTATAGGCATGCCTTTTCTGGCCGGATTTGTGACCAAGTGGTATCTGGTCGTGGGTTCGATACAGGCCGGCTCGATGGCGATACTGGCAGTTATTCTGGTCAATGCGATACTGGACATGGGTTATTTTGTGCCGGTTCTGTATCGCGCCTTCTTCGTGGCCCCGGATGAGCCGGAAGAGATGGAAAAAGTAAATGAGGCGCCTCGCCTGGTGGTGGCGCCGCTGCTGGTCACTGCTGCGGGCGTAATCATTCTTGGCATCTATCCGAATTTCCTGCTGCAGCTTGTCGGCATGGTGGCGAACCAGTGAGCCTGGCCGGAATACTGGAATCGATGGTGGAGCATGCGATGCTTTGGCGCAAGATCGGCTATGGCGTATTGACGGGGCTGGTGGTTATGGATTTCCTTATTCCCAGGGAACATGGAGAGCATTTCTGGGAAACCATTCGAGGCTTTCACGCGGTCTATGGGCTTGTTGCCTGTGTGGCCATCATCCAGGTGTCAAAGTTTCTTAAACATTGGTTGATGAGGCGGGAGGACTACTATGATTGACTGGATGCATCCCGCCCTGTTTCTTGTCGTCGGCGTGCTGTTTTTGCCATTGCTGCCGGCGAAGATTAAAAAGATCTACCTGGTCGCATTGCCGGCGCTGGCTCTCATCGACATCCTCCTGATGACGCCAGGCACATATGGCGCCTATCACTTTTTGGGCGTTGATCTGGTGTTTGGCAGGGTGGACAAGCTGAGCCTCGTGTTTGCTGTGATATTTTCCATTATGGCGCTGATCGGGTCGATCTATTCGCTTGAAACGAAAGAGGATGGACACCACATTGCGGCATTCACCTATGCTGGCGGCTCATTGGGTGCGACTTTTGCCGGCGATTTGATTACGCTGTTCATGTTTCTTGAATTGATGACCGTCGGATCGGTCTTTCTGATCTGGTACAGAAGGACGCCGGAAGCGATCAAGGCCGGCTATCGTTATATATTGATTCATGCGATCGGCGGCGTGCTGTTGCTCGGCGGCATCGTCATCCATTTTGTCAAGACCGGCTCCACGGATTTCACTCTGCTTGGCGCCGGGGCGCCGGGTTTCAATCTTATTCTAATCGGTTTTTTGATCAACGGGGCCGTGCCTCCGCTGCATGCCTGGCTGCCGGATGCATATCCGGAGGCTACGGTGCCGGGGGCGGTTTTTCTCAGCGCCTTTACCACCAAAACTGCGGTGTACTGCCTTATCAGGGGTTTTGCCGGGACTGAAATGCTTGTCTGGCTTGGCGTGGTCATGGCTGTTTACGGCGTGTTATACGCCATGCTGTCCAACGATATTCGACGACTGCTCGCCTATCACATTGTCAGCCAGGTGGGCTATATGGTCTGCGGCATCGGCATTGGAACGGAGCTGGCGATTAATGGCGCGGTAGCGCATGCGTTCGCCCATATTCTTTATAAGTCATTGCTCTTTATGGGCGCCGGCTCCGTGTTGTATATGACCGGCAAAAGCAAGATGACCGAACTGGGCGGGATTTACAAGAAGATGCCGATCACCCTGGTGCTGTATATGGTCGCAGCATTTTCGATCGCCGGCATGCCGTTATTCAGCGGCTTCGTCAGCAAGACGATGGTGATCGCTTCGGCAGGGGAAGACGGTCGAACGCTGATATGGCTGCTGCTGGTGTTGACCTCCACCGGCACGTTTTTGAGCACCGGCCTGAAATTGCCCTATGTAACTTTTTATGGAGAAAGCAAATCCGAGGAATGCAAGCTGGCCAAGGATCCGCCGGTCAGCATGCTGATAGCGATGGGCATTGGCGCAGCTCTCTGTTTCCTTATCGGCATTTATCCGCACATGCTGTATGACATGTTGCCCTATGCGGTTCACTTTCATCCGTTTTCCGCCGAGCATATCGTCGGAGAATTCGAGTTGTTATTATTCGCCGGCGTTGGCTATTTGATATATCGCAAGAGCCTGGTCGGCCACCCGGTCATCAGCCTTGATACGGATTGGCTATACAGGAAAGGGAATAAAATATTCTTCTGGTTCGCCGCCAATCCGGTGTCGATTTACGAAGATCATGTCACCAGATTGTATCGTACGATTGTCATCAGATCGACCCGGGCAGTGGCGGACATGGGTTACTGGTTTGACCAGAACATTATTGACGGAATGGTTAATGGCGTCGCCAGAATGGTGGTGGCGTGGGCGTCAAAGGCCAGCGCCTTGCAAAGCGGGCATATTCAGCAGTATGCCATGGCGATGGCTTTTGGCGTCGCTGTTATCTTAGGCATTGGATTTTTCCTGTGACAAGGTTGGGCGGATATGTCTGAAATGCATCTACTGAGCTGGATCATATTTTTCCCGCTGCTTGGCGTAGCGGCGCTGCTGTTCGCCAGGGAGCGCAAACATATTCTATGGATTTCGTTCGCCACCACCGTGATAGATATGTTGATTTCGCTGCCCTTGTGGGCCGGATTCGACGCCTCGACCGCCAATATGCAGTTCGTGGAAAAGGCGGCATGGATTCCGGCCTTTAACATCAACTATTCGCTGGGCGTTGACGGGATAAGCGTTTTGCTAATCCTGATGACGACGATACTGATGCCGCTGTCCATCCTTTGTTCCTGGGAGGCCGTGCAGAAAAGGCTCAAAGAGTACATGATCGCCATCCTGGTTCTGGAAACGGCGATGCTGGGCGTTTTTTGCGCGCTTGATTTTGTGCTCTTTTATTTCTTTTGGGAGGCAATGCTGATACCGATGTTTCTGATCATCGGCATATGGGGCGGCCCCCGGCGCATTTACGCAACGATAAAGTTTTTCCTTTTCACCCTTGCCGGCAGCGTTTTATTGTTGCTGGCGATACTGGCGCTTTATTTCAAGGGCGGCGAAACATTCGACGTGCAGACGTTGATGGCGCAGACATACGGAACGCAGATGCAGTTCTGGGTGTTTCTGGCGTTCTTTTTCGCCTTTGCCGTTAAGGTGCCGATGTTCCCGTTTCATACATGGCTTCCGGATGCGCATGTCGAGGCGCCAACCGCTGGCAGCGTCATTCTTGCCAGCGTCATGCTGAAGATGGGGACGTACGGGTTCATGCGCTTTTCGCTGCCCATCGCTCCGGATGCAAGCCTGTCAATGGCTCCGTTTATGATAGCCATATCGCTGTTCGCCATCATCTATGGCGCGTATATGGCAATAGCGCAGACCGATCTGAAAAAACTGGTGGCCTATTCCAGCGTCAGCCATATGGGATTCGTAACGCTCGGCATTTTCCTGTTCAACAAAATGGGGATGGAGGGCGCCTTGCTGCAAATGATCAACCATGGCATCACTACCGGGGCGCTGTTTCTTTGCGTCGGCATGATCTATGAACGAACCCATAGTCGATTAATCACCGATTGCAGCGGGCTGGGGAAAAGCATGCCCGTTTATATAACGTTGCTGGCGATCTTTACTTTCTCCTCATTCGGCTTGCCGGGCACAAACGGATTTGTCGGCGAATTTCTGATCATGGTCGGGGCGTTCCAGCACAGTCTGTGGGTGGCCTTTCTCGCCGTGCCGGGCATTCTTCTTGCGATTGCCTATATGCTGTGGATGTTTCAGCGCATGGTGTGGGGGAAAAGCACCCTGGACAAGGAAATCGTGCTGGAGGATCTCAATGTTCGGGAAATCGCGACGCTGGTGTTTTTGCTGGGATTTACATTTTGGATAGGCTTTCATCCCGCGCCTTATCTGGATATTATGAACGTAAGCATAGACCATCTGATCCAGCAGGTTGCAGGCCTGGATGCAGGGCATGCCGCTGTTGCGGTCGGGGGCAGGTGATTCATGGCTAATGTGACATTTCCCTTTCCATTCCCCGAACATTTGAGCACGTTGATGCCTGAGATGCTCGTGGCCGTCATGGCCATGTTCCTGCTGTTGTTTGACGTCTTTGTTCCGAAGCATCGCAAAGGCCTGACGGCCAGTCTGGCCATGCTGACGGCTATTGCAGCCGGCCTGATCACCCTGGCCCTGCAAGGCGGGGAAGCGAAGGTGGCGTTTTACGGCGCTTTTGTTTTTGACCACTTCGCCGTATTCGCCAAGGTGCTGATAAGCGTATCTACGGCAATGGCCATGGCGATTTCCGTCGATTACATGAAGGACGATGAAAATGCCGGTGAATATTATGTGCTGATGCTGTTCGCCATGCTGGGCATGATGCTGATGGCGTCGGCCAACAATTTCATTACCATGTATCTGGGCCTGGAATTAATGGCGCTGTCTGTTTATGTGCTGGTGGGTTATCAGCGCGACGCGCTGCGTTCAAATGAGGCGGCGCTGAAATATTTCATTCTTGGCGCAATGTCATCATGCCTGTTGCTGTATGGCATTACCTTCCTGTATGGCGTTAGCGGCAGCTTTAATTTTGTCGCTATGGGGAAGGGCTTAAGCGCCGCCGGCGACAGTGCGCATGCAGCTGTTTTGCTGGGCCTGACATTTCTTCTCGCCGGCCTTGGATTCAAGGTCTCCATGGCGCCATTTCATATGTGGACGCCTGACGCCTATGAAGGCGCGCCAACCCCGATTACTGCGTTTATGTCTGTCGGGCCCAAGGTTGCGGGGCTGGTCGTATTCATGCGCATCCTTGTTGACGCTTTGCCTGCCATGCGAGAGGAATACACCGCCATTCTGATTATTATGACCGTGCTGACGATCGCCGTAGGCAATCTGGCGGCTATCGCCCAGCGTAATATCAAGCGCATGCTGGCTTATTCCACCATCGGCCATATCGGCTTTGCCACGCTCGGTTTGATCGCAGGCAATGCGCAGGGCTATGCCGGCATCCTGATTTATCTGAGCGTCTATCTGTTTATGACCATGGGCGTATTCGCCATCATTATCCTGATGCGCCGAGAGGGCATACAGGGCGAATTACTGGATGATTTCGCCGGCCTGTCGAAAGTGCGTCCCGGATATGCGCTGGCGATGGGGTTATTGCTATTTTCACTCGGCGGCATTCCGTTCCTGGCGGGCTTTTGGGCCAAATATGCTGTTTTTATTGCGGCGGTTAAAGCGGGGCATTTGTATCTGGTGCTGTATGCCCTGCTATTTTCCGCCATCGGCGCTTTTTATTATATTCGCGTGGTTAAATATATGTACTTTGATGAAGAGCGCGTTGCATTCAATTTTGTTGAAAACCGGCTGATGCAGGCTGTCGTCGCGGTTGCCGCCATTGCCGTGGTTGTTCTCGGTTTTTACCCCGACCCGTTGATGGCTCTGTGCAGACAGGCGCTGGGCGGTTTAGTCTGATCCATGCTGTTGCAAGCGGTGCCTGACCAGGCGGCAAGTTATAGCTGTTAGTTATAGCTTGAAACACTGGCGGGGCGTGGCTACAATGCCGCCCGTTCGAGAAGCGTGTGACGGGAGTCGGGTGTTTTAACTTGCAACAAACAACGCGCCAGCATGATTTCTTCCACTCCATGGGAATATTTCATCTCATGGGGAGGAAAAAAATCGATGTGCGTTAACTTTGTGTTATGCCTCAATATTTAAGTCCTGCGGCAATCGTTCCGGCGGCGTCGATTGCACCGGCCAACCTGGTTCGTTTGCAGTTGCTGGCTGGCGTCTTCGGGTTTTTCTGCCTTGCGCTGGCCGGCCGGATTGAGTTTGCATTTGCTCTGTTATACGGCGTCGCGCTGATGCTGGCTAATGCGGCATGGCTTGCGCACAGGCTGGAGAAATCGGCGAGCCTGGATGCTGCGGCGGGCCTGCGCTCATTGTATATGGGGGCTGCCGTACGGTTTTTGGCGCTGTTGGCCGGCTTGCTTCTGGCGTATGGCCTGAACCTGCACCTTCTGGTTGTGGCCAGCGGGATGTTTTTGGCGCAGGCCATTGTGTTTGCATGCGCCATGACCGGTTTTATGAAAGATCAAAAAGAGAACAAGGGAGACGGGCTTGGCTGAACATGGCGAGGGCGGCATTGCTGGCCATATGCATTACTGGGCGGTTCACTTTGATGAGTCCAATCCGTTCATGCAGCTTCATCTGGACACCATGCTTACGTCAATTCTTGTGGCCGGGTCGCTGCTGTTCCTTGGCAAATGGCTTGGCGGGCGCCTGCAGGAAGGCGCGCCTACCGGGGTTCAGAATTTCGTCGAATCCATCATTGAGTTTGTCGATGATACTGTCGATAGTAATTTTCCGGTGCGCAATCCCAATGTCGCTTCTTTGGCGCTGACCATCTTTCTTTTCATCTTTTTGTGCAATTCGCTGGATATTCTCCCGGCCTTTTTATCCAGCAAGATCGCCGGCCTGTTCGGGATTGAGCATTACCGCCAGGTGCCGACCAATGATCTGAACCTGCCCGTGGCGATGGCCACGGTTGTTTTTCTGATGACGATATATTATGAATTCAAGATCAAGCCTGTGCATTTCTGCAAGGAATTGCTGCTTGAGCCGTTCGCCATCATGCTGCTGGACGCCAAAAGTCCGGTAGTCAAGTTTTTCGGTGTTTTACTTATTCCGCTCAATCTTGCCTTGAAGCTGGTTGAGGAAATAACCAGGCCGCTCAGCCTTTCCCTGCGGCTTTTCGGCAACATGTTCGCCGGCGAGATGGTTTTTCTGCTGATTTCCTTCATGTTGCTGACCGGCGGCGTCGTTGCTATGACGGGCGGCTTCTTCACCGGCATAGCATGGTCGGCGCTGCATATGTTTATTGGCCTGTTGCAGGCGTTTATCTTCATGGTGCTCACCGTGGTGTATATTTCCATATCACATCAGCCGGTGGAACACTGATTCAAAATCACACATAAAAAAGGAAAAGAGGAAAAGGAGAAAGGATATGGATGGACACACAATGATTATAACTGCGACCGCGATATCGGTGGGCATTATGCTGTCTGCAGCCGCGCTGGGCGTAACGATCAGCTGGGGCATGATTGCCTCGAAGACGCTGGAGGGCATCGCCCGTCAGCCCGAGATGAAGGGTGAACTGATGTTCAGCACCTTCATTTTCGCCGGTCTGATGGAGTCTTTTCCGTTCATCGTTATGGCGATTGCATTGTGGCTGCTGACAGCCAACCCGCTTCTGGGCTAAGCGCTTTGCTGTAAAGCTCCCCCTGCAGCGGTTTGACGCTATGGGGGAGAGGATGGTCGGGGATCATCTGAAAAACGGATGCCTGACAAGGGATGCCTTGAACACCGGAATGAATGGTTCCCGGAGTTGTTGGCCTGCCGTGCAGCAAGCGCCTGAGTGATTCAGGGTGGATGAGCCTGCACTGCGGGAAACCCATCAGGGCGGCGGCGAGTTGCAAGCATGATGAATGCTCGAGGGTTCCCGACTACGAGGCTGAAAAAAACCAGGGGTTGCCAGTGCGCGCCCCTGAGAAACTAAAACTATGACGTAGTGAGGTGGTTGCATGAGTTTTGACCTTACATTTTTTGGCCAGATTGTTGTCTTTCTGGCGTTGATATATCTGTTGCAGAAAAGCCTGTACGGGCCCATCTCTGAAGTGATGGCGGCGCGCACAAAGAAGATTGCGGAAGGCCTGGCCGCTGCTGATGCGGGCAATGAAGCAAGAGCCATCGCAGAAGCGGAAATTGCCGAGCAGATGAAAGACGCAAGGATCAAGGCATCTGAAATTGTGGCGTCCGCAGAAAAACGCGCCGCCGAAATTGGTGAAGAATCGGTTGAAAAAGCCCGCGAGGAAGCCCAGCAGATTGTAGATGGCGCACGCGATGAAATCAGCGCCGAGCTTGACCGCGCCAGACAGGTCTTGCGCACCGAAGTGGCTGATATTGCCATGCTTGCCGCCGAGCGGGTTGTTGAATCCGAGCTGGATGCAAGCCGTCATGCCAAGCTGGTTGAGGGCATTGTAAGCGCAGGATTCGGCAACGCATGAGTAGCTGTTCCAACACAGCGCAGGTGTCGCGTCGCTATGCGCGCGCCCTGTTTGAACTGGTTCAGGAGGGCTCAACACTAAGCGAAGGCCTGGCTGTAGTCGCCGCAGTCGCCGCCTCTGATGAGGTGGCGGAGGTGCTGGCTTCAAATACATATCCGGCGCGAGTGAAGCAGGATATTCTGCTTAAGGCGACTGCCGGCAAGTTGTCTAAGGAAATCGAACGGCTTGTCATTATGTTGTGCGAGCGGAACAAGGCCAGGCTGCTGCCGGAAATTCACCAGCTCGTTGAGGAAATGATTCATCTTTCAGAGAGCGAAGTGGATGCAGACGTGGTTGTCGCCGAATCGCTGGATGAGACATTGCAACAAAAGCTGGGCGATGCGTTGGCAGCTTCAACAGGCAAAAAAGTTCGTCTCAGTTATACCACTGACAAGAATATTATCGGCGGCATGATTATTAATATTGGCGACCATAAAATTGATTGCTCATTGCGCACGAAGCTGGACAACCTGCGCCGCGCTCTGGCTGCATAAGTAATGAGGAAACTGAAGATTAATATGAAACAAAGAACGCGCCGGCATGATCTTTTCCACCCTGTGATATGAAACATTATCACTGGATGGAAAGAATCCATGCGCGTTAGAGGGAAAAGATATGAAACTCGATACCGCTGAAATCAGCTCTATTATCAAGGAACAGATCAAAGGCTTTGAGGCTGGCGCCGCCGATGCCAATGTGGGACGCATTATCTCGGTTGGCGACGGCGTAGCCTTGATTCATGGCCTGTCCGGCGCCATGGCAGGCGAAATGCTGGAATTTCCCGACGGCCTGATGGGCATGGTGCTGAATCTCGAGGAAGACAGCGTCGGGGCAGTGATTTTCGGCGAGTTTACCGAACTGGGCGAGGGCGATGAAGTCAGATGCACCGGGCGTATCTTTGAAGTGCCTGTCGGCCCTGAGCTGAAGGGGCGCGTAGTGAATGCGCTGGGGCAGCCAATCGACGGCAAAGGCCCGGTCAGAACGACAGTGGCAGATGCAGTTGAAAAGATCGCCCCCGGCGTGATTGAGCGTCAGTCCGTTGACCAGCCTTTACAGACCGGCATCAAGGCTATTGATTCCATGGTGCCGATTGGACGCGGCCAGCGCGAGTTGATTATTGGCGATCGCCAGACCGGCAAGACCGCGATTGCCATTGATACTATCATTAACCAGAGAGACACGGGCGTAACGTGTGTTTATGTTGCGGTTGGACAGAAGGCGTCAACCGTTGCCAACGTGGTGCGCACCTTGCGCGAGCACGGCGCTCTGGATAATACTATTATCGTTGCCGCATCCGCTTCCGAATCGGCTGCGCTGCAATTTATTGCGCCATATTCCGGTTGCACCATGGGCGAGTACTTCCGTGATCGCGGCGAGGATGCGTTGATTATTTATGATGATCTGACCAAGCAGGCATGGGCTTATCGCCAGGTGTCGCTGATTCTGCGACGCCCTCCGGGTCGCGAAGCGTATCCAGGCGATGTGTTTTATCTGCATTCGCGTCTGCTCGAACGCGCTTCGCGTGTGAGCGCGGCCTATGTTGAAGCCTTCACCAAGGGCGAAGTCAAGGGCCAAACCGGATCTCTTACCGCCCTGCCGATTATTGAGACCCAGGAAGGCGATGTTTCCGCCTTTGTGCCGACCAACGTCATTTCCATTACTGACGGGCAAATATTCCTCGAAACCAGTCTGTTTAACGCCGGCCAGCGCCCGGCCATCAATGCCGGTCTTTCCGTGTCGCGCGTTGGCGGCGCCGCCCAGACCAAGGCTATGAAAAGTGTTGGCGGCGGCTTGCGTCTGGATCTGGCCCAGTATCGTGAACTGGCCGCATTCGCCCAGTTTGCATCCGATCTGGATGAGGCGACCCGCCTGCAGATTGAACGCGGCAAGCGCGGCATGGAAGTTCTCAAGCAGAGCGAAAACAACCCTCAGTCGGTTGCCGAAATGACCGCATCCCTGTATGCCCTGAACAACGGCGATCTGGATGAAATTGAAGTGAAAAATATTGTCGCCTTTGAGCATGCATATCTGGCCAGCCTGAACTCCGAGCACAGCGCGCTGGTTGAAGACCTGAATAAATCACCGGTGCTGAACGAGCAGGTTGAGGATGGCTTGCAGAAGGCCGTCGCCGAGTTCAAGGCGACCGGAACCTACTAGGAGTTAGCTGTGGCTTCTGCCAAGGAAATTCGCACCCAGATCAAGGCGATCCAGAACACCGGGAAAATCACCAAGGCTATGGAAATGGTGGCCGCCTCGAAAATGCGCAAGGCGCAGGATCGGGTCAGGGCTGCGCGTTCCTACGCCGAAGGAATTCGCTGCGCCGTAGGCCATCTGATGAATTTGCCTCCCGATGAATTTCAGCATCCCTTTCTGAAGCAGCGTGAACAGGTGAAAAAGGTAGGCGTGATTGTTGTTTCGACGGACAAGGGCCTGTGCGGAGGCTTGAACACCAATGCTCTGAAAGCGGCCTTGCAACTGGTCAAGTCACAGGACGTAGATGTTGAGGCGTTCACTATTGGTCGGCGGGGCGGCCAGTTTATGCGCCGCATAGGCGTTGATATGCAGGGCGTCATTGAAAATATCCCGGATACGCCGGAGTTGAAGGATGTGCAGGGCGTAGTGACGCTGGTCATGGATCGCTATCAGTCCGGCGATCTGGATGAAGTGCACCTGGTCTATAGTGAATTTGTCAACACCATGACCCAGGAACCGCAGGTTATACAATTGTTGCCTTGCCCCAAGCCCGAGGAAGCGGAGGCGGGGCACGGGGTTTATCTGTTTGAGCCAGCCGCCAGGGAAATACTTGAAGGCGTGCTGCGCCGCTATGTCGAATCACTGGTGTATCATGCTGTGCTGGAAAACAAGGCTTGCGAGCAGTCAGCCCGCATGGTCGCCATGAAGGCGGCGACGGATAATGCAAAAGATATTGTGTCGGATCTCAGCATTACATATAACAAGGCCCGTCAGGCCGCCATTACTCAGGAATTGGCTGAAATCTGCGCCGGCGCAGCAGCTGCCGGATAACAGTTTAAGGAAATAAGAGAGGTTACAAGGATGAGCACAGGTCATATTGTTCAGGTCATCGGCCCGGTAGTCGATATTCGCTTCAACGCCGACGAGTTGCCAAAAATCTATAACGCGCTGGTTCTGGCGGATGCAAAGCTGACGCTGGAAGTTCAGCAGCATCTTGGCGACAACACTATTCGCGCCGTCGCCATGGGCACGACGGATGGGCTCAAGCGCGGCATGCAAGTCAGTGATACCGGCGCGGCCATCAAGGTGCCGGTCGGTCAGGCCACGCTGGGCCGCATTATGAATGTGCTGGGCGTTGGCATCGACTTTGAAGGCGAGGAGGTAGATTCCGAGGATCGCTGGGAAATTCACCGTAGCGCGCCAAGCTTTGAAGATCTGTCTCCGGCGCAGGAAATTCTGGAAACCGGCATCAAGGTTATTGATCTGATGGCGCCCATTGCCAAGGGCGGCAAGGTTGGTCTGTTCGGCGGCGCGGGCGTAGGCAAGACCGTCAACATGATGGAGTTGATTAACAACATCGCTACGGCGCATGGCGGTTTCTCCGTATTCACCGGCGTCGGCGAGCGTACGCGCGAAGGCAATGATTTCTACTATGAAATGAAGGAATCCAACGTGCTGGATAAAGTGGCGCTGGTTTACGGCCAGATGAACGAGCCTCCGGGAAACCGTCTGCGCGTGGCCCTGACCGGTCTGACCATGGCCGAGTATTTCCGCGATGAAGGCCGTGACGTGCTGATCTTTATTGACAACATCTATCGCTATTCGCTGGCCGGCGTGGAAGTGTCGGCGCTGCTCGGCCGCATGCCGTCCGCTGTGGGCTATCAACCCAATCTGGCCGAGGAAATGGGTCGATTGCAGGAGCGGATCGCCTCCACCAAAACCGGTTCAATCACATCCGTGCAGGCAGTTTACGTGCCCGCCGATGATCTGACCGATCCTGCCCCTGCGACCACGTTTGCGCATCTTGACTCCACCATTGTGTTAAGCCGTCAGATTGCCGAGCTGGGCATTTATCCGGCTGTGGACCCGCTGGATTCCACCTCTCGTCAGCTGGATCCGAAGATTATCGGCATTGAGCATTACGAAGTGGCTCAGGGCGTGCAGCGAACCCTGCAACGTTACAAGGAATTGCAGGATATCATCGCAATCCTGGGCATGGATGAGCTTTCCGATGAAGACAAGCAGACCGTGGCGCGTGCGCGCAAGATTCAGCGCTTTTTGTCACAGCCGTTCCATGTCGCCGAGGTGTTTACCGGCTCGCCCGGCGTGTATGCCAGAAAGGAAGAGACCATTAAGGGATTCAAGGGAATTCTGGCCGGCGAATATGACCACCTGCCTGAACAGGCATTCTACATGGTTGGCGATATTGAGCAGGCGGTCGCCAAGGCCGAGAAGATGGCGGCCAAGGCCTGATGGCTGCAACGATGCAAGTGCTGGTCGCCACGGCTGAGCGCGAGGTTTATCGCGGCGAGGCTGACTTTCTGGTGGCGCCGGGCATATCAGGCGCGCTTGGCATTCTGCCCAGGCATACGCCGCTGCTGAGCGCCCTGGTTGCCGGAGAGCTTCGCATCACTCATGGTGAAGAGGTGGACGAGGTGTTTGTGTCCGGCGGCTTTATTGATGTGCAGCCGGATATGATTACCGTGCTCTCCGACTCTGCCGAGCGCGCCAGTGATATTGATGAAGCGGCTGCTCTTGAAGCTGAGCGTCGGGCCAAGGAAGCTCTGGAATCACGCCAGGGTGACATTGATTATGCTCAGGCGGAGGCCGAGCTGTCGATGATGGCAGCGCGTTTGATGTGGCTAAAGAAGAAAAAGAAATCGTAGGAGCCAATTGCCACTCACGAGTTTTGCAATTGGCTCGTAGTTTTATTCGTTTGCAACACCAAACCCGTATGATGATCGCAGGGCCGCACCAGGTGCGGCCCTTGTAGTTTTGCAAGAAAGAAACTGCAATCCTGTAGCGTTCGCCTATACTTGTCCTGAAGCATCCTGGTTTCCAGGTTTAATATTCCGCCTTATGGGAGGAAATCTATGAGCGAACTCGATTTTTCGGATTTGCAGGTTTGCGTGCTGGCTGCCGGCAAAGGTACGCGCATGCGTTCGAATCTTCCCAAGGTTTTGCACCCGGTGCTGGGCAGGCCAATGATTGATTATGTTATTCAAAGCGTTGAGCAATTGCAGCCGAAATCAGTAGCGCTCGTGACCGGACACGAATCCGGGCTGGTGCGCAGCACGGTTAAGCAGCCGGAGAAACTGCAATGGGTGATTCAGGATGAGCAACTGGGCACCGGCCATGCCGTCATGCAGTGCGAGTCGGTCATGCAGGATGCGTCCGATGTATTGATTGTTTGCGGTGATACGCCGCTGTTGCAAACCGAAACGCTGACCCGGCTGGCGGCTGAACATCGTCGCATGAATGCCGATGTGACGGTGTTGACGGCGAGGCCGGAGAATCCGGTCGGATATGGTCGCATCGTGCGCGGCAGCCGGCAGCAGGTGATCGCTGTTGCGGAAGAGAAAGACGCCACGGCTGAACAAAGGCGGATTGGAGAGGTTAGCAGCGGCATTTATTGCGTCCGGGGCGCGGTGTTGTTTGATCTGCTGCATGCAGTTGATAACCGTAATGCGCAGGGCGAATACTATCTGCCGGACATTATTCCACTGGCCCGGACCTCGGGGCGGCTTGTCGAGACTGTGAGCATGGCCGACGCCGATGAGATGCTCGGAATCAATGACCGCATCCAGCTGGCGCATGTTGAGGCGCTGATGCAACAGCGCATTATTGAGAACTGGCAACGATGCGGCGTCACGATTGAACAGCCGGATACGGTGCGCATTGAGGCATCCGTATTGATTGGCGCCGATGTGCTGATCCATGCCGGTTGTCAGTTGCTGGGCGCCACCGGCATTGGCCGGGGGTGCGAATTAGGGCCGTATGCAGTGATCAGGGATTCCATGCTTGCCGATCAGGTGAGCGTTAACGCCTTCAGCCATATTGACCAGGCCAGTGCGTCAGCCGGCGCCCGCATCGGGCCATATGCGCGCCTGCGTCCTGGAGCGGAGCTGCATGAGCGTGTCGGAATCGGCAATTTCGTAGAGGTCAAAAAGGCTGTGATCGGGCCTGGCAGCAAGGTGAATCATCTCTCCTATATTGGCGATGCGAGCATGGGATCGGACTGCAATATCGGCGCCGGCACGATCACCTGCAATTATGATGGCGCCAACAAGCATCAGACTATTATCGGCGATGATGTTTTTGTCGGTTCCGACACCCAGCTGGTTGCGCCGGTCAGGGTGGGTGACGGCGCAACCATTGGCGCCGGCAGCACCATCACCCGCGATGTGCCGGGAGACGGCCTCACTTTATCTAAACGCACCGGGCAACAGCATGTGCCCGGCTGGCGGCGCCCGAAAAAGGACAGGAGCTGATGTGCGGCATTGTCGGAGCCATTGCCGGGAGAGATGTCCTGCCCGTACTGATGGAGGGGCTGCAGCGGCTGGAGTATCGCGGCTATGACTCGGCTGGCGTTGCCGTAAGGGATGTGAATGGCGGCCTGAAAAGATTCAGGGCGCTTGGCAAGGTGGCGGTTCTTAAAGCGCTGGTTGATCAGTCAGGCATTACAGGCGAGCTGGGGATTGCCCATACCCGCTGGGCCACCCACGGGGCGCCGGCGAAGCGCAATGCTCATCCGCACATGAGCGGCGTCAGGGTGGCCGTGGTTCACAACGGCATCATCGAAAACCACGCTCAGTTGCGCGATCGTCTCGTAGCCCTTGGATATGTCTTTACCTCCGATACCGACACCGAAGTGATCGCCCATTTGATGGCGGACAAGTTGAAATCGGGCAGGGATTTGCATGCAGCCGTTGTTGACGTCGCCGCCGAACTTGAGGGCGCCTATGCACTTGCCGCAGCAAGCCCTGAAGACAGTGAACGCATCGTAGTGACCCGCGCAGGAAGCCCTCTGGTGATCGGACTTGGCAATGGGGAAAACTTTATTGCTTCCGATGTTATGGCCCTGCTGCCGGTCACCCGCAGGTTTATCTTTCTGGAAGAGGGCGATATTGCCGATGTTCGCCGTGGCGGCGTTAGCATTTACAATTCCGAAGGCGAGGCGGTTACGCGCCCGGTCAAGGAATCCCGGCTCTCTGACGCCAGTGTCGATAAGGGGGGATACGCGCACTACATGCTTAAGGAAATCCATGAGCAGCCCGGCGTGATTGCGGAGACTCTGGAGGGGCGCATTCACAAGGGGCGTCTTCTTGAGGCCAGCTTTGGCCATGAGACAACTGCGCTGCTGGATAAAGCCCGCCATGTTCAGATTGTCGCTTGCGGCACCAGCTACCATGCCGGCCTTGTCGCCAGGCACTGGCTCGAAGAAGCCGGCATCCCATGCAGCATCGAGGTGGCCAGCGAGTATCGCTACCGCAGGGTGGTTGTGCCGGAGGGATCGCTGCTGATCACCATCTCCCAGTCGGGAGAGACAGCCGACACTCTGGCCGCCCTGCGCAGCAGCCATTCAAAGGGCTATATTGGCAGCCTTACAGTTTGCAATGTTCCCGAGAGCTCGCTGGTGCGGGAATCGGATGTCTGTTTCATGACCCGCGCCGGCACCGAGATCGGCGTCGCCTCCACCAAGGCTTTTACCACGCAACTTGTGGCGCTGCGCCTGCTGATGATTGCGCTCGCTCGCCGCAGGGGGCTTGATTCCGGGCAGGAAGAGGCGCTGGTCAACGAGCTTCATGCATTGCCCCGCCAGGTTGAGGTGGCGCTCCAGCTTGGCGATGCCATCAAGGAGATGGCCGGGCATTTCTCAGGCAAGCATAACGCCCTGTTTCTTGGCCGCGGCGCTTTTTATCCCGTCGCCATGGAGGGCGCGCTGAAGTTGAAAGAGATATCCTACATCCATGCCGAGGCATATCCCGCCGGGGAGCTTAAACATGGTCCGTTGGCATTGGTGGATAAAACCATGCCGGTGGTTTGCGCACTGCCGGATGACCCGCTGCTTGAGAAGGTGCTGTCAAATCTCCAGGAGGTGCGGGCGCGCGGCGGGGATCTGTTTCTGTTCAGCGATCACAAGGTAAAGGTCGGGCTGGATCACTATCAGAATCTGATGTTGTCAGACATCTATCCGGGAACTGCGCCGATTGTTTACACCATTCCACTGCAGTTGCTGGCTTATTATGTGGCTCTGATTAAGGGAACCGACGTTGATCAGCCCCGCAACCTGGCCAAATCAGTGACTGTTGAATAGGTCATGAAACTGAAAAGGTTGTTGTGGTTGCATAATCCTGGAAACCTGTGCGCATGTATTAATCAAAGTTCAATCTGATTCCGATGTATTTTTTGAAGAGATGCGCACTGGAATCACTAGCATTATCTCCACGCCTTCATTCTGCTTGAGAGCATCCCCAGGCCCAATACTGAATTCAAAGCGTACTGATCCATCAAGCCGCTCTGGGTTAATATTCATTATCCGGCTACCCGATTAGCCTTTTTCATAATGATATCTACAGGCAATCACTGTGATATGAGTGTTGCTCACTGCGTAAACCAATCGGTTAGAATCATCAATTCTGCGAGACTAAAATTCTGCCAAGGGTTGAGTTCCTATAGTGCTGTAAATTCGAATGGGGTGGGCGGCCACCTGCTTTCCGTTAGTTTTGGTGTTGCGAGACATCAAAGACTAAGGAGTCGCCCCTGAATAATTCATAACCTATTGTAACCATTGGATAATTCTCA